>JABAAS010000062.1 GCA_014238625.1 Alphaproteobacteria bacterium
CCTGGAAGAGCAGGGTCGATAGGCGTGTTACGCAAATCTTTCAAACCAGACGCAGAAGCTCCAAAAAATACAAAATGATCCTTTAACCACTCCTTCGGAACACGCCTCTCTAAAACATCAATTGCTGAAATATATAAACGCTTCTTATCTCCCTCTTTATAGAGTTGGTTGTAGCGTTGCGGTTTGCCAAATTTAACCCATATACGCCCCTGCGTATCCGTGGGAATTACGCGACGCGATCCGTCATCTTGCTGTAATAAAACCGAAATAATACCCAAGTTGTCTGCACTGCGTACATATATACCTTGACTACGCAAACCCACTCGCAAAGTCTCTAAAGCCAAACCGGGATATATCTGATCACCAACACTAACGATTATCGGCACTCGACGCACTGTGCCATCGTAGTCAAAGCCAAACGAGAAAACTCCGAAACCGCGCGCGTCCTTGTTCAAAACATCAAGGTTAGAAAGAAGATTCGCGAAGCGATTGACACGGATAAACTGCAAGGGGTTTGGTCCAAAAGCACCCTTCACGGAAGAAGCTGGAAGATTATCCGCTGCCTCAAGCTTCTTGCTCGAGCTAGGCATGCCCAAAACTACAGGCAAACCAGAACTCATAACCTTAGTCATAGCTAGCTCGTTATCTGGCAAACGCGAAAGGCGGTCGCGCATAATTGGGTCTATGTCGTAGAGAACATGGCGAACCAAATTATTCGGAGAAGTACGATCCTCCTCCGAAAAAACAACGTCCATCGAAAGAACCGCAATGTCGTAGCTGCGTAACGATTTCAAAAGATCGCCAACAACCGTACGAGGCCAAGGCCATTGGCCCAATTGGTCCAGAGAACGCTCGTCGATATCTAAAATGGCTATCGGGCGCGAAGTGATGCCCTCGTGCGGCCAAGCTCGAACATAGCTATCAAAACTACGAAGGCGCAACTCCTCAATAAATGGCGGATCGTTAATACGATAGGAAGCAGCTAAAATAAGAAATATCAGCGTAATAGTCGTAGGACCACGACGAGAACGCACAAATACCTCATTAATAAATGAAAAAGAATAGGCTCTTAAGAGAGTAGCCGAAACGCCTAGACGTTTAATTGTCGTTTTGATGGTCATAAACTACATTTCTAGCAAGGCAATTTCCGCAGAGTAAAAATTAAACATCTGGCAAAAACAAAACGCATACTAACGCATATATCCTATGCGCGCAATAAGGCAACATCTATACACAATAGAGATTAGAAAAAAGTCATACAAAAATATCACGGAATACCGATAATTTTAACCTCTCGCTCGATTCTTTCTTCCACAAGAGGCATCAGCTGGCCGCGCGGCAAACCAGGGGCTATCGCTGGTAGAATCGAAACCGTGATCGTTCCTCCCCTAATATAACCTTGTTTCGGCCAAACATAACCACTGTTTAAAGCCAGAGGGACAACCTTAACAGGAAAATTCTGGTACAAGAGCTCCAAGCCTCGTCGATAATTAGGAGGAGCAGAAGGTAGGTTGCGGCGACCCTCTGGAAAGATTATCAAACGGACGACCTTGCCAGAAGCAAAACGCCTGCGCAAATTGCGTAACAGAGAAAAAGTGCTTGCAACAGCAGCGTTACGGTTGATCGGAATATAGCTACCAGAAAAATATAGTGCCCAGCCCCAAATCGGTATGAACGATAGCCATTTCTTGCCAACATAGGCGTTGATCGACAAAGTCGGAATAAGGGCAATCGTCTCCCATAAAGATTGGTGCTTCGAGGCGAAAAAAACATGACCTGATTTAGGAAGGTTCTCGAGCCCCTTGACGCGAAAACGAATACCGAGAAAAACACGGCAAGAAAAATTAAAGCAATTTATAAAAAGAATGTTCAGTGTCAAAGGAGGATCACGCCAAAAAGTCAACAGCGAGATAATCGTAGACAAAAGGCTAGCGGTTACCGTTTCAATGAATACGATGACGACAAAAATAAAAAAGCGTAAGTAGCGTAAAATTCTTGATCGCATAATTACCTAAAATCAAAAAGAGTGCGGAGTCGGAAAACTCTCTGGCAGAGTCGCAAAAATGCGGTGTCCCAAAGATAGCACATACTTCGCATATTCTTTAAATACCGCGTCCCAACGATGGGTGCTAGTGTGCTGCACCGCAAACGGCACTACTTCTAGTTGCGGAGATAGATGACGCACATAGAGGAGACTGCGGCGCATATGCAGAGCGGAGGTGACTAAAATTATCTTGCTGATGCTATTGCTTCTAACCCATAGAGTCGTTTCCACAGCATTTTCAAAGGTGTTGCGCGCAGTATAACCCAAAACAATTTTGCCCAAAAACGATCTCTCGTGTCCCATAAGGTCGCTACTCACTGTATTACGGTAGACGCCAGAGACGAGCAAAAGAGGCGCGTGCGAAGCTCGCAACAATGATAGAGCAGAGGGAACTCGCGCGCTAGAGCCAGTAAAAACGACGATCGCCTGCGCACGAGCGGAAAATGTTCGTTGCTTAGGTTGCGGTAGAGTCTGATAAAACCATAAAAAACCTAGAGCGAAGGCTAAAAATAACAAAAGGATGCCGCCAAGCCAAAGGCGAGTTATAAAAACAAAAACATTCCTAGCGCGAGCAAACAAGGTCTGTATCCTAAACTGTGTTTATAATGGGTTATATTTGTAATGATTTATAATGCCATCACTTGAGCGTACCCGTTAAGGAGCATCTCGTAGCCTATCCCGCATTGTAAAGACCAACACTGCTAAGGCAGCTAAAAATAAAAACAGCGGCACAAAAAACACTGTTGCCCATTGCCAACCATGTGGCCCCATACCTTCGGGCGCGAAGCCTGCACCAACAACTCGCAATAGGACATAGGTTGCAAGAAAAACCAGCAAGCCCATAGTGCTACCCACGCTTGCTGCACGGCGCACGGCAGGTAGAAATTGCGCTGTAATATAAGAGTCATCCGCGCCCATAACGCGCAGTAATTGTATTGTCGTGGCATGCTTGCTCATCGCCATCTGAACGCCAAAAGCTACGATAACCAACGCTGTTGCCAAAGAAACGAGCATCGCAGCAAATCCTATTCCTTGCAAAATACGCCCGACACCCAGCAAACGAGTTCGCCAAAAGCGATGATCATCCAACAAGGCTTGTGGAAAATGCTCTGTAAGACGAGCTCGCAACTGCGCAATCGCCGCAGAATCGACTTGCCGCATATCAACCTCGATCATGCGAGGCAAAGGCAAACCATCGACATGCGCGGCAGCACCTAGCCACGGCTCCAGTAAGTGCTGTAGCTTAGTCGATGGAATCTCCTCTGCCCGCGATACAGATACATCCGAGCGCAGAAAACTCAAAAGAGAATCCCGCGCGTCTGTTACCGACAACTCGTCTAAACCCTCTAGGGCTGGCGGCACGACCACCGTGATGCGATCCGCCAAGTCTGTTCGCCAACGAGCTATCGTGTTGTCGATCGACATAGACGCAGAGACCATCAGTAATGCTAAATATACCATAACTCCAATAACCCAAGGCAAAAGCACCGTTGCTCGCGAGGAGGAAAAAGCCGAGCCAAGTGGAGTCGTGTCTACTTCTGTGCGTAGGAAAAAACGCAAAAACAAAGCGATTCTGCTTTTAGCCATTACAAGCGCTTCAGCCAACCGTCGTCTAACTGGAATACGGGATGTGGATGCTTTTCGATAAGTCGACGATTGTGAGTTGCGACAACGACGGTTGTGCCGTTCTTATGCATCTGCTCGAACAAATATAGAAGACGCTCAGCGAGCACGTCATCGACATTGCCTGTCGGCTCGTCGGCTAAAAGCAAGTTCGGATTCGATATTACCGCGCGAGCGATCGCGACTCTCTGTTGCTGTCCGCCCGAGAGGGTAGCAGTATCTGCCTCCATATGATGCTCTAATCCTACCCATGCCATAATTTCGCGCACATGCTCGCGGATATGAGATTCAGACATCCCACGAATACGCAAAGGTAGAGCAACGTTCTCTGCCGCACTCAGGTGCGAGACCATACGAAACTCTTGAAAGACGACACCTATACGGCGGCGAAGACTTTGTAACACCTGCCTATTCTTGAGCGTTACATCTTTGCCAAATGCATGAATCGTTCCTCGGCTAGGTTGTTGAGCGAGAAACATCAGTCGTAAAAGCGAGGTTTTTCCCGCACCAGAGGGACCTGTGAGGTAGTGAAAAGAGCCGCTGGGTAGAGAGAAAGCGATGTCGTGCAAAATCTCAGGTCCCAAACCGTAACGCATTCCAACATTATCGAACCGCACGAAAATCATCGCAGTTAGTTCTCTGCAAACGCTGGCGATGGGGAGGGTGAAATAGAGCTATCGGACGCTAAACTCTTAGCAGAAATACGGTCTGGGTAAGAAAAAGTAGCACGCGAAAATAAGCCTCGTTCACACGACAAAGCCTCTTCGCTAAATCCTGCGCGCAGGGCAAGCTCGGCATCGCGAGGAGATAAGACAAGCCAGCCATCTGCCGAAAGTAACGACGCGAGACGCGTGATAACCCGCTCCGCAACAGCTGCATCAAAGTTACCAAAGGTGTGAGGGATAAAAATCCAATCGAGCTCGCGCGGTAGAAAGCTCGGTGGAGAATGTAAAAGGTTATGTTGGAAAAATTTTATGCCAGCCAGCAAAAACGCTTTCGCTTGCCAAAAACCTCCACCTGCCTGCTCGTCGAAATAACTCATCAGGTTACCAATGCTCAAGCCATGTTGCGCATCAAAATTATTATAAAGCCCCTTTTTTGCTTTCTCCAACGAGCGCGAGCTTATATCGCTCGCGTAAATTTCAAAGTCCAGACCAGAAATATCACTCCTTTTTTGCAAATCATGGAATAGAATCGAAAGCGACAAAGGCTCTTGTCCACTCGCGCAAGCGGCAGACCAAACCTTAATCGGACGAGTGGGGATATTGGCAACAGAGTTAGACGAAGTAGAGCGGTCTTGGTTTATCCCTTGGTTTATCCCTTGGTTTATCCCTTGGTTTATCCCTTGGTTTATCCCTTGGTTTATCCCTTGGTTTATCCCTTGGTTTATCCCTTGGTTTATCCCTTGTAGCCTCTCTTGTAACTTCTCTTGCAAAAAACGAAAAGCCGTAAGATCGCGGAAAAAAACAGCATTACGCGAAAAAAAGCCCTCTAGCACTGCCTGACGAAATATCTCGTTGCAACGCTCGCCTTGCGCATGCGCAAGCAGTTCTTGCGGAGTTAGAAGCGGGCGGTTGCGGAAACCAGCACAAACAGCGAGCAAACGTGCCAAGAGCTTATCATCGTCCAATGGAGGTACGCAAAGACCAGCTCCCTCCTTCAGAACAGCACTTAAAGCTTGACGCAGATGGAATTCCTCATGCTCGCCGACTATCGCGCCAGAGTTTGTGCCAGAATCTGCGCCAGACATTCAAAGATCAATCAGATCAAGCCAACTTCGCTGAACTTGCTCTTAATGACGCCCTCGTCAAAAGGTTTCATTATATACTCGTCTGCCCCAGCCGACATGCCCTGCTTAACGCTTTCCGCATCCGTCTGCGTTGTGCAAAAAATGATTTTAATATTCTTGCCAACAGATTCCCCCCGCACCTTCTTCAAGAAATCCAAACCATTCATAACCGGCATATTCCAATCCAAAAGTATGCAAGAAGGAGGAGACTTAATGCAAAAATCCAAAGCCTCCTGACCGTTCTCAGCGTCAAATACCTCAAAGCCGAGCCCTTCCAAAATCTTCCGCGCCATAACACGCACAATCTTCGAATCGTCTACGACAAGACACGTTTTCGCCATAGCGATTACTCCTTTATCACTAGTTTAAAACTCTCTTCGGCTAACCAGCTGCTAACAAGTATCAGCACCAGCAAGACAACAGATAGCACTCTAGCAAATTTCTATCTAAACGCACACATCTAATTGCAATGCGCAAAAACAAAAGCTAGAGAGGTGAAAAAACCGCATGAAAATAGCACTTTCTAAGTTAGGTCTCGCAAGATAGTAACTCTCGTAAAAGACAATACTATACCCTCTTGACTATAACCTCTCGACTATAACCTTCACGGCAAAGATTTCAGGCAACGCACGATGTCCATACGGTCTATTTTTGACAAAAAGTCCGTAAAACCAGCCGCTCGACAAGTCTCCGTCTTCTCCTCAGAAGGAGGAGATGCCGTAAGAGCCAAAATCGGCATCATCGACCAAGAATCGCGCATTTGCCGCATGCGAGAGACAAAGCTCAAAACCTCCTCACTGTTATTGTCGATGTCGCTGATAACGACATCAAAGGGAACCTCGTTCTTATGATAAAAAATCGCCTGATCAATGTGATCTGCCACAAAAACGCGATAACCTATTGATGATAAGTGAGGGATAATCGTATCGCAAAAAGCTCGATTTTTTTCGACCAATAAGAGCCTGCGAGCGCGCGTTGGCTCCTTACTCTCATCATTAACCCCGACAAGGTCAATTGGGAGCGTGTCAGAATCGGCAAACGCACGCTTCCAAAAATACTCCATGTCCAACACTTCAACACTTTGCTCCCGCAAAATCGCACTTCCGATAATACCCCTCTCTCCCCCTACAGCCTCGATATGCAGAGGCTCGTTGATGATGTCCAAAACCTCTTCAACAACTATGCCCGCCCACTTCTCACCATCGGAGAGCACTAATACTGGACGACTACCCTCCGACGGAAGAGAGCGTCCCTCCTCAATACGCATAACCGGCATCAAACTGTCGTTATACAAAACCGTCGCACGATCGCTCGGATACTCAATGCGAGCGCAATCGATACGCTCTAAGCGATTGATCGCGCTAACCGGAACTACCTTCTTAACTCCATCACCGCTATCAAGCATAACCAAGGTAACATTACTCTCGTGTAATTGTTGCAGGTTTTCGCTAGCAATATCTATCTCCGCATCTTCTATGTCCTTGCCGATATGATCAGAAAGAGAGTTCGGGTCTACTATCAAAACAACGCGTCCATCCCCAAGAATAGTGTTGCCGCTGAAAAAAGGCGTGCCACGAAGAGACGCCGAAAGCGGTTTGACAACTATCTCCTCAGTATCCTGAATATCCTCAACGAGCACACCAAATTGTTGCGTTCCAACACTCATAACGACAACATAGTTTTCATCGCCTTGCAAAATCTCTTGTAGCATGCGTTGTTCTATCTCGGCAGAAGATGGAAGGTTTGGAGAGCTAGCAGGCAGTTCTGGCGCAAGCCTATTTGGCGATAGAGCCTCGACAACTATATCGCTTAGCGATGTAGATACCTCTGCAGTCTCTCGCGTAGTGCTGTTAGCACTCCCATTATTTCCAACAGCGTTACTCGACTGGATAACGGACGATTCATTATGCGCCAGCTTGGGGGTCAAGTCGAACAACTGCCGCACCGAGAGTAACGGCAGAATTTTGTCGC
>JABAAS010000063.1 GCA_014238625.1 Alphaproteobacteria bacterium
CTTTGCGCTTTAGCGCATCTCTAATAACAAAAAGCTCATTGCTTGCAATACGCAAAACGAGCTTTAGCTCGCGCCTATGTCCGCATGCGCTTCTTTACAGGCGCGCGAACATAGGCGCAAAGATATTTTAAAAAAAATTATTAACAATTTGGGGGTGTGGGGGACTTGTCCCCCACGAAAAAAGCCCTGCGCAGCAGCTCGTGCGCCAGCACGCTTTGCGCTTTAGCGCATCCCTAATTGCAAAAAGCGCATTGCCTGCAATGCGCAACAAGATTAAAATAATTCGCGCTTCGCGCCCGCTGACGCGGGGTCTTCGTGGGGGGACTTCTCCCCCCACGCCCCCCGTACTGATAAGTCTTGATAATCTATACGACTAATCAATTCGCACTATATTTTTAAGGATATGGAAGAAGAAAAAATATTAACAATAAGGGGGTGTGGGGGACTTGTCCCCCACGAAAAAAGCCCTGCGCAGCAAGGGACTCGTCCCTGCTTGCTACGGCACGCTTTGCGCTTTAGCGCATCTCTAATTGCAAAAAGCGCATTGCTTGCAATGCGCAAAACAAGCTTTGTTATAAGCAGTGAAAATAAGGGGGTGTGAAAAACAAGTCCCCCCACTCCCCCCTATGCGCTAATCGTCGTGTTAATCATCCCCATAAACCAACTAGGTCATACCTCTCCCTCGCCGCTTGCGAAAAAATATGAACCACAACTAATACGCTATCAATAATAAGCCAGTCACTATTATTCTCTCCCTCTACTACAAAATAAATAGAACCCTCCTTCAACGCACTAACAACACTATCGCTCAAAGCCCTGCCATGCCTGCTGGAACTAGCGGTCACAATAACCATGCTATCCGCAAAATCTGCCTTGCCCGCTAGCGGTAAAACAACTAACTCCTTAGCCTTGCGATCCTCTAACGCACTGCATATCAGCGTCAGTAAAGATCGTTCATCCTTATTACTCATCTACATATTCCTAATCTATAACAAACTTCAATCGCCCAAATTTCAAGCAATCGTCTAGCTATCATTCTGCACCAATTCATACTCATCCCTGCGCATATTGCTCGACGCAATTGCCACACTTCGCATAGGTACGAAAGACCAGCCCGTAGGCTTGGACTCCCCTATCCCTCTGCTCGCATGCCTGCAATGCTTCAAGCGCGCAATACCGCTCGTAGTGCTATTCATACGAGCCTGCAAACTCGAGCCCCTCCTAGCAAAAACAGCTAGAGTAAAACATCTCGTGATACTCCGCCATCTCTTCCAGCGTCCGAAATCAGCAAAACTATCCGCGCCAAGAAGAAATACAAGACGCGTATGCGGAAAAGCTCCCCTCAAGCACTCCGCTAGCTCATGCGTGTATCTTATGTTGAACTCACTCTCAATTGCTAAAAAATTCCGTAACGAAATATGACGACTCGTGCTCGTTCCAACATGTAAACATTCAAGAGCATGGCTGGCTCGTGCTAGTCTATCGTTAAATGTAGCTCGAGAATTAAATCTATCCTTATTAGGACTGGCTTGCGCAAGTACCCATAATACTCGTCCAAGTAGTAAATGCCTGCTCGCGTATCTCGATATCGCTATATGTCCCGAATGGACGGGATTGAAAGAGCCCCCGAATATACCTACTCTCAATGAGGTGCGAAAACTCGTACCTCTCCCAAGCCTTCTCAGCTCGCTCGCATATTGTCTAACTTTCACAATCCTGCGGTAATGATGAGCCATCACCCCTCGAGTGCAACAGATGCTACTCTGCTCCGCTTGAATCTTTGTTCGAGATACAGATTTTAGCATTTATAATCTTATCTATTCTATGTTATAGGTTCGTTACTTATTGCTCTTTATCATCGGAGGATAGCACGAAGTATGGACAATGGCATTAGAGGAGATTATCGGGTAAAGGATTTGTCCTTAGCCGATTGGGGACGACGCGAGATTACTCTAGCAGAAGGTGAAATGCCAGGCTTGATGTCTCTGCGAGAAGAATACGGAAACCAGCGACCACTAGATGGCGCGAGGATAGCCGGCTGTCTCCATATGACAGTGCAGACCGCCGTCTTGATCGAAACGCTCATGGCCCTAGGCGCAAGCGTGCGATGGTCGTCTTGCAACATATTCTCAACTCAAGATCATGCCGCCGCAGCTATGGCAAAAGCAGGAGTCCCCGTTTTTGCATGGAAAGGCGAAAGCGAAGAAAATTATTGGGAGTGCATCGAGCAAACTTTGAGCTCGCCAGACGGTAGTTGGAGAGCTAACTTGCTACTCGACGATGGTGGCGATTTAACCGAAGTCATGCACGAAAAACATAAAAAACATTTAAACGAAATCGTCGGTTTGTCTGAAGAAACTACTACCGGCGTGCAGAAACTCTACGAGCGCGAGAAGGCTGGCACTCTGGGCGCTCCGTCTTTTAATGTTAATGACTCCGTTACTAAATCCAAGTTCGACAATATATACGGATGTCGTGAGAGCTTGGTCGATGGTATACGCAGAGCTACCGATTTAATGATGGCGGGAAGGCGAGCATTGGTTTGTGGATATGGCGATGTTGGCAAGGGTTGTGCCGCAGGTTTGCGAAATGCAGGTTGTAGAGTGTTCATAGCAGAGATAGATCCCATATGTGCTCTGCAGGCAGCCATGGAGGGCTATCAAGTCGTGCGGCTAGCCGATGTGATTGAGTCGATGGATATAGTCGTCACGGCAACTGGCAACTGCGATATCTTACGCTTAGAGGATATGCGCAAGGCTCGCGATGGAGCGGTGATGTGCAACATTGGTCATTTTGACAACGAAATACAGGTGGAGGGTTTGCGCAACCATGTTTGGCAAAACATCAAGCCGCAAGTCGACCAGATTACTTTTCCTGATGGCAAGAAAATTTTATTACTCGCGGAGGGGCGGTTGGTGAACTTGGGTTGTGCTATGGGGCATCCTAGTTTTGTTATGAGCGCCTCGTTTACCAATCAAGTTTTAGCTCAGATAGAGTTATGGAAAAGGCATTCGGAGTATGAAAAACGGGTTTATATTCTACCTAAACATTTAGACGAGAAGGTTGCGCGCTTGCATCTCGCTAAACTTGGTGCGGATTTAACCGATTTACGAGAAGAGCAAGCCAAGTATATAGGGGTTAGCGTTGAGGGACCTTACAAGAGCGAGCGGTATCGTTATTGAACAAATAGCAGACGCGCAAAGATATTTTTTAAAAAAATATTAACAACCAGGGGGTGTGGGGGACGAGTCCCCCACGAAAAAGCCCTGCGCAGCAGGCGTGCCTTAGCACGCTTAAAATAATTCGCGCTTCGCGCCCGCTGACGCGGGGTCTTCGTGGGGGGACGCGTCCCCCCACGCCCCCCGTACTAATAAGTCTTGATAATTTAATACGACTAATCAATTCACGCTATATTTTTAGGGATGTCGAAGAAGAAAAAATATTAACAAATAGGGGGTGTGGGGGACTTGTCCCCCGCAAAAAAAGCCCTGCGCAGCAGGCGTGCCTTAGCACGCTTTGCGCTTTAGCGCATCTCTAATTACAAAAAGCGCATTGCTTGCAATGCGCAACAAGATTAAAATAATTCGCGCCTCGCTCGATAATCATCGCTCGTCACGAGTCTGACGCTCCGCAGCAGACCTATAACTACCTAAAATCCGTACCCGATTCGAAAATAACTGCATCTCCTCTAATGCATTCCTAACAGATAAATTATCTACATGACCCTCTATCTCTAAATAAAACTCCGCTACTAAAGAATCATACCTAACATAACTCTCTAGTCTAACTAAATTAACTCCGTTCGTAGCAAATCCCCCCAACGCCTTATATAATGCAGCAGGAACACTCCGCGTCCGAAATAATAAACTCGTCAATACTGAACCACTAGATACCTCCTCGCTCGATAAACTCGCCTGATTACAACCCATCTGGATAAAACGAGTCGTGTTGCCTATCTTGTCCTCTACCCTATCCTTCAATATACTAAGTCCATAAATCTCCGCCGCAAAAGACGATGATAAAGAACCCAATGTCTTGTCACCACGCTCGCTAACCTCGCGCGCAGAACCCGCAGTGTCAAGGTGCGGGCGAGCCTCAACTCCCAATGTCTCTAGCAAACCGCGACATTGCGACAATGCCTGCGGGTGACTCATAACACAACGCAAGTCAGATAAACGAGCTCCAGATACTCCCAATAAATTATGGTAGATCGGCATAAAATGCTCGCCGATAATGTATAAGCTCGTCTCCGATAATAAATGGTGAATCTCCGCTACTCGACCACCTAAAGTGTTCTCTATCGGTATAAGCGCAAAGCTAACTTCACCTCTAACAACCGAAGAAAATGCCTCCGAAAAAGTCCGACACGAAACCGCTCTATAGGCACCATAAAAACGACGGCAAGCTAAATGCGAAAATGCTCCCTCGATGCCTTGATAGGCAATGCTACAATTAGAATCCTTACTATCGCTCGCCATAAATAATCTCAATCAATATCGATTTCTCCACTCAAAAATAACTGCTGCTCAAATGATGCCAAGTCAGCCTCTAGGTTAATATCTATCGGCGCACTCGCAATAGGAAAAACCGCTATCGTCAAGCCGTTCTCTAAAGCTCGCAACTGCTCTAGGCGCTCGCGCTGCTCTAAATACGAAGGCGGCAGACCGACAAAACGCTCTAACGCAGCTCGTCTATATATATAAATGCCTATATGCTGGTGATACTCGTTCAAATCAACTCCAGAACCATACACAGAACACGGCGCAAAAGCACGCGTGAAAAACATAGCCCTATGCCAAATAACTCCAGTCTCATTGCTGGGCGAAGAGGGCGGCTGATAGGGTGGCTGAGAGGGCGGCTGAGTAGCCTGCGAAGGGCGCGCAAATATCGTCTTGACAATAGTAGCCCGCCTCGCAACAGACTCTCCAACAGAAACTATCGGGGTCGAAATGTCCGCCCCGCTCGCTCGCAACGCCGCTAAACCATCTCGCAAAACATTAGGCTCGCAACGAGGTAAGTCTCCCTGATAATTTATAACTATGTCATAAAAACCATCCTCACCCTCACCCTCCCCCTCAAGCTCGCGCAAAGCAGACCAAACACGATCGCTGCCAGAAGATAGCTCGCTAGAAGTCATAATCGCACGACCACCCGCTCCCTCAACGCAACGCGCTATCGCTAGATCATCGCAAGCAACAACAACATCAACCTCACTATCTATCGAACGCGCACAACTCAAGGCACTCTCGTAAGACCACAAAATTAACTCCTTGCCGCCAAGCTGGCGCAACATCTTATCCGATAGTCGCATCGATCTGCGACGCGCAGGAACAACTACCAAAATCCTAAACATAATCGCAAAAACATAATCTGAAATGACAAAAAGAACTCGTGCAATCCTTCTTGATTTTTTCTATCCTAAGTCTATACTACCTTTATAAGTGAGCCGCAATGCAATAGGCAAAGCAACCGACAACGCAAAAAAAAAACTCGACAAAAACTCAACCAAAACTCCACAAAAACTCGACAAAAACTTTAACCCTAAAAAATAAGCAAATGAAACGAGACCCTCTTCTGCTAAATAAAATACTCGCAGCTCTGCTCGCAGCTTTGCTCGTAGCTACTATGTCAACCTTCTTCGCAGGAATAATATATGGCGAAGAACATTCAGGTGAAAATGAACCCGTCGCACTCGCGCTCGTCGATATCGATGATGAGCAAGGCGCCAGCGCAGGTAGCACCGCTGAAGAAAGCGCAAGCGAAGAAGTAGTGCCGTTCGCAAAACTGCTCGCAAATGCCGATGTCACGCACGGAAAAGCACTCGCTAAAAAATGTAGCGCATGCCACACATTCACAAGCAGCGGCGCAAATCGAATAGGTCCAAATCTATGGAAAATCTCTAACAGAGCCGTCGCAAAAGTCGCAGGATTCAAATACTCTAGCGCAATGAAAGAATTCGGCGGAGCTTGGACTAACGAAAGACTCGATAAGTTCATCACTAAACCCAAAAATGCCATCGCAGGTACAAAAATGAACTTCGTCGGTATCAGAAAACCTCAAGACCGAGCAGACCTAATAGCTTGGTTGAAAACTCTGGAGTGAGTAACTTTTAGAGTGAATACCCTAGAGTGAATAGCCTAAGAGTGAAAACTCGTAGGAAAAAAACCGCAACAAAGGTGAGTAGCATGAATGAAAAATCAAAACTCGCAACAAGGCTGGGGATAGCCCCAGTACTAGCCCGAGTACTAGCAATAGTCCTAGCCATAATGATGGCCGCGCCAGTAGCACGCCCGATAAACGCTAGCGCAAAAAATACAACGCAAAATATTTTGCTCGTCGAGCTCTTTACATCACAAGGATGCTCGTCCTGTCCGCCCGCAGACGAGTATTTCTCCGAACTCGCTGAAAACAAAAAGCTCGCCGTGCTCGCTTGGCATGTCCCTTACTGGAACTACATCGGCTGGAAAGACCCCTTCTCGTCAGAGCTCGCTGAAAAAAGGCAGAGGCAATACGCGCAAAAACTGCATACTAACCAGATATATACTCCGCAGGCAGTCGTGGCTGCTCGAAAACAATATGTCGGGTCGGATAGGCGCGCGCTCGGTAAAAGTCTGCGCGCTGAAATGAAGCGTAACCAAAACGACAAATCTGCTCCGCAACTAATCCTCAAGCAAGATAGTGAAGGCGAGCGAAACTTCTCCCTCAACATAAAGCCCGCTGAAAATAAAAATAACAAAAAATCTGAATTCAAGCTCTCGTTCGTGGTCTTCCAATCCTTCGCAAATACAGACATCAAGCGCGGAGAAAATAGAGGCAAAACTCTGCGCGAAGCAAATATCGTGCGCGAAGTCAAAAAAATAGGAAGCTGGGACGGTAAAGCCGTAAAAAAATTCTCCTTCCAACTACCAAAACAAAAAAACGGATTCGATGTCTTGCGCGATGGTGGGGTCGTCGTAATCGCAGAGCCTAATGATCTAAGCGGCGGGGTCGCAGCTACTCGATGGGACTTCAAGCGGGGGTTCAAGCCAGAGCAGTCCTCGTGAAAATATGGGATGGGGGCGGGTTGCTCTATTCGGGTGCTGGCGTAGTGATGTGCTAAAGGCTGAAATGACAGGTGAAGCGATTTAAATACTAGTAAC
>JABAAS010000064.1 GCA_014238625.1 Alphaproteobacteria bacterium
GAAGAGGAGTATTTGGATGCCGTCGAACAATATGGCGAGGATAGCTTCTCCGCTCCCATAGGCGCGGAGGCGTTGCAAGTGCTCTTGGGACAGATAAATGTGCTCGAGGATATAAAAATAGCTCGCACAGAGATGAAAAGCACTACATCCGAGCTAAAGCGTAAAAAAATCGTCAAAAGACTCAAGTTGTTAGAGATATTCCGCTCTTCTAAGGCAAAGCCAGAATGGATGATACTCAATGTTCTGCCAGTGCTCGCCCCTTCCTTGCGACCTTTGGTGCCGCTCGACGGAGGACGCTTTGCAACTTCAGATCTAAATGACCTCTATAGGCGAGTCATAAATCGAAATAATCGACTCAAAAGGCTAATGGCTCTCGGCGCGCCAGAGATCATAATTCGAAACGAAAAACGCATGCTACAAGAATCCATCGACGCGCTCTTCGACAATGGAAGGCGCGCTAGGGTCGTGCTCGGTGCTAATAAGCGACCGCTCAAGTCACTCTCGGATATGCTCAAAGGAAAACAGGGGCGATTCAGGCAAAACCTCTTGGGAAAAAGAGTCGACTATTCGGGACGCTCGGTTATCGTCGTAGGTCCAGAACTGCAACTACATCAGTGCGGTTTGCCTAAACAGATGGCGCTAGAGTTGTTTAAGCCATTCATATTAGGAAAACTAGAGCTATACGGGATGGCAGCTAATGTAAAGGCTGCTAAAAGAATGGTCGAGCAAAAAAGACCAGAAGTCTGGGATATCTTGGAAGAAACTATCACCGAGCATCCAGTCTTATTGAACCGTGCGCCTACTCTACATCGCCTAGGCGTGCAAGCCTTCGAGCCAGTGCTCATCGAGGGCAAGGCGATACAATTGCATCCGCTCGTATGTACTGCATTCAACGCAGACTTTGATGGCGACCAGATGGCTGTGCATGTTCCTCTCTCGCTCGAGGCTCAGCTCGAGGCGCGTGTCTTGATGATGTCGACTAACAACATCTTGTCGCCAGCTAACGGAAAGCCTATCATCGTGCCTTCGCAGGATATCGTCCTAGGGCTATATTATCTCTCACTAGAGCGACAAGATCAGCCTAGCGGCGAGCCCATAAAAGTGCCAGATATCAAAGCCTTGCAGCATATGATCTCGCGCAAAGAGGCTACAGTCATGCTCGCTGAAAAAGTCCTAACAGACGCAGAGCTGGAAGAAATGGATAGCGAAAAGATATTCTCTGCGCTACAAGCAGGCTCGGCTAAAGTGTTTCGGGTGCCTACTCTAAAAAGTGCAGGCGAGAGAGACTATGCGCTGGCGAGTGGTAGAATCAAGTTGCAAAGTCGAATTAAAGCAGACCTGCGCGTGCGCAACAAAAAAGGCGAGATCGAAATGCAACGATTCGTGACAACATCAGGGCGCATGTTGTTGGCAGAGGTTTTGCCTCGAGATCAACAAGATGGTGTCGTGCTCGTGCCATTCTCGCTCATCAATCGGTTGCTAACTAAAAAAGAAATTACATCCCTCATCGATGTAATCTACAGGCATTGCGGCGGTAAGCTAACAGTAGAGTTTTGTGATCGCTTGATGTCTCTCGGATTCTCTTGGGCTTGTCGCTCTGGCATATCTTTGGGGAAAGACGATCTCTTGATACCAGAGAGTAAAACTCGTTTGATCGACGAGGCTCAAGGCGAGGTGCGCACGCTCGAAGATCAATACCTGCAAGGCTTGATAACTCATTCCGAGAAATACAATAAGGTCGTCGATGTATGGTCGACTTGCTCTGATCGGGTCGCAGACGAGATGATGGCTGCTCTAAAGCTCGATATTTCTGGCGAGACTAATGCCGTATACATGATGGCGCATAGTGGCGCTCGTTCATCGCCAGCTCAGATCAAACAGCTCGCAGGGATGCGCGGCTTGATGGCTAAACCTTCGGGCGAGATCATCGAGCGGCCTATCATATCTAACTTCAAGGAAGGGCTCTCCGTGCTAGAGTATTTCAACTCAACGCACGGCGCGCGCAAGGGGCTAGCAGATACCGCTCTGAAAACCGCAAACTCAGGATACCTCACAAGGCGATTAGTCGATGTCGCACAAGACTGCATCGTTACCGCAGAAGACTGCGGAACTGAGGAAGGCTTTAGCCTAACCGCTATCATCGATGGCGGAGACGTGATCGCTCCTCTCTCCGAAAGAATACTCGGACGCTCCAGCGCAGAGGACATAATAGATCCTAAAAGCAAGAAAGTGCTCGCCGAAAAAGGCACGCTCATCGACGAGCAGCTCGCCGATAAAATCGAAATGGCAGAGGTCGATAAAGTGCGCGTGCGCTCGGTTATAACCTGCAAGCTCGAAAACGGAATCTGCGCCACATGCTATGGAAGAGACCTCGCGCGCGGGACTAAAGTCAACATCGGAGAGGCGGTAGGCGTAATCGCCGCTCAATCCATAGGCGAGCCAGGAACTCAACTAACAATGCGCACATTCCATGTCGGAGGAGCAGCTCAAGGCGGATACGAACAATCAACCATAGAATCATCCATCGATGGAACAATAGAGCTTCTCTCTGGACAAACCGTCACAAACGCCGAAGGGCGTCTCGTCATCATGAATAGGCAATCGGAAATCGTGTTGCGAGACGAGCAAGGACGCGATAGAGCTCGTCATCGCTTGCCTTATGGCTCTCGATTGCTGGTCGAAAGTGGTACAAAAATACTACGAGGACAAAGACTCGTCGAATGGGATCCTTATACTATTCCCATAATTAGTGAGGCTAGTGGAATAGCTAATTGGCTCGATTTAACCGAAGGTGTCTCTATGCGAGAGTCCGTCGATGAAATAACTGGCATAACTCGAAAGGTCGTAACAGAGTGGAAACAAGGCAAAAAAGCAACCGAACTGCGTCCGCGTATAACATTGCGCGACGAAAATGGACAAGTCATAAAGCTGCCTAACCGCGACGAGGCTCGATACTTTATGACCGTCGGAGCGTTCTTGGTCGTCGGTGATCAGCAAAAAGTCTCGGCTGGCGAAGTGCTCGCGCGCTTGCCTCGCGAGATCGTTAAAAACCGCGACATCACCGGAGGCTTGCCACGCGTAGCAGAGCTGTTCGAGGGGCGTAAGCCAAAAGACTATGCCGTCATAAGCGACACAGATGGTGTCGTCAAGTTCGGGCGCGATTATAAGTCGAAGAGGCAAATCCTAATCCAGCCAGACGAAGGCGCGCCTAGCGAGTATCTGCTCTCGAAAGACAAGCACCTCGCTGTGCAGGAGGGAGATCGAGTCTCAAGGGGCGATTTGCTCGTCGATGGTAGTCCAGTGCCACACGATATTCTAGAGATTATGGGCGAGGAAGAGCTCACTAACTATCTATGTCTCGAAGTACAAGATGTCTATAGAATGCAGGGCGTGAAAATCGACGATAAGCATATCGAGGTTATCGTTAGGCAGATGCTACGGAAAATAGAGATAACATCCGCTGGCGAGACTGAACTCTTGGAAGGCGAGCAGATTGACGCTCTGCAATTCGAGAAAGAAAATAAATTGGCTCTCGAAGAAAATAGAAAGCCCGCAGAAGGTAAAAAGATATTACAGGGAATAACTCGCGCCTCGCTACAAACTAAATCCTTCATCTCCGCAGCATCATTCCAAGAAACTACTAGAATACTCACAGAGGCGGCGGTCGCTGGAAAACGCGATAACCTGCAGGGCTTGAAGGAAAACGTTATCGTCGGTAGGTTGATACCAGCAGGTACCGGCGCGCTTGCTCGCGTCTTCAGGCTACGGGCGGCTGAAGAAGATCAGAAGGCACGTTTGCTGGCAGAAGAAAAACTCGCGCTCGAAGAAGCGGCACAACAAGAAGGGATAGAAGGGGGCACAGAAGCGGGTTCGCAAAAGGCTATAGAAGAGGCTATAGAAGAGGGAGCTGAAGGACAAACCTTACTGCAGCCAAGCCAAGTCTCTGAGAGGGAAGCATCATCGCTCGCAGAAAAGGTCGACAATGGTGAGCAGCAACAAGTCGACGCTTGAAAAAAAAGCAAATTATGGCTATTAGGCTATGGTTATTAGGTTATGGTTTGGGTGATTTCCGATAGCTGAGCTTTAGTAATTATACAGAGTAATCGCACAAGAATAATTACACTAACTTTGAATATAGCGTTTTTCTAAACAATAGCGTTTTGAATTTTAAATATAGTGTTTTTAAATAACTCGAGCGCAAAAATTTTGAACGCAAAAATTTTGAGCGTGAAACACCTAAAGAAAAAAATCTATGCTTTGACAGCACTCGTCTGGCTCGGTGTTGTGCTAGCAGGCTCATGCAACTTTGATGCTTGCATTGTTGCTAGCGCATTGGCGCATGGCAGTGACAATAAAGCGCAAAAACTTGCACAAAATTCTTCCCAACAATCCTCGCAACAATCCTCGCAAAAACTACTGAAAGTGCGCGACTTGCGCATAGGCAAAAAAGATGCGCGCGCTAGCGCGCGCGCGCGCGTAGTGCTAGAGCTAAATCGCTCTGCGCCATTTCGAATCTTCACTCTACAAAAGCCAGAACGACTGATCATCGATCTGCCCAACGCCGACACTCGACAATTATTGCCTCCAGCATCATATAAGCAAGAACCAGACGGGCTGGTCTCTGGCTATCGCTATGGCTTATTTCGTCCAGAGATTTTGCGCTTCGTCTTCGAGCTCAACCAGCCCATATCGCTGCTCTCGCACGGAACGCTCGCACCTAACCAGCAACGCGGCTTTAGGATATTCATCGATACGACTAGCGCACTTGATGCGCGTCTGCCTCCGCCGTCAATTAACTTCGCTTCCAAGGGCTGGAAAAAATACGCAAGCAAACTCCCTCCGTTATGGCAAAAAGCCGCAAGCGATAACTCTACAGCAAAAGAAAAAGCCGACGTCTCAAAACAGACGCCAAAAAAAGCTGCCCAAAAAGCCGCCAAAAAAGTTGTCAAGAGAAGCAATAGCTCTAGCTCTAAAGTTAAGCGGATCGTGATCGATGCAGGACACGGCGGTATAGATTCTGGCGCACGCGCAAATGGGCTATTAGAAAAAAAAGTCGTCCTAGCATACGCTCGTGAGATGGCAAAAACCCTAACAGCCTCCGGGCGATACAAAGTCCTAATGACGCGCAACGGAGATTTCTTCATACCGCTCAGGCAGCGTTATCAAATAGCTCAACGCTTGAAGGCAGACTTACTAATATCCGTGCATGCCGACTATCTGAAAAATAAAAATATACGAGGAGCTACAGTCTACACCCTCTCTGAGATAGCGTCCGACAGGGAATCCGCAGAGCTAGCCTCGCGCGAGAATAACGCAGATGTGCTGGTAGGGCAAAACCTCGCAGAGTTTACTCCCGATGTATCGACTATACTCATCGATCTCGCTCGCAAAAGCACTAATCGAAAATCATGGCGCGCCGCTGAAAACTTCGTCTTCCATATGAAAAAAAATATTCCCACTCTACGAAGAGCTCATCGCTACGCCGGCTTTGTCGTCCTCAAGTCGCCGAACATACCATCTCTATTGCTGGAGATCGGTTATATGTCTAACGCAAAAGACGCTAAAAATATAAGGCAGCCAGCATTTCGGAAAAAAGTCGCAAAGCTTGTGTTAAGGGCGCTCGATGACTATTTTAAAGAGAGCTAGTCTCATAAACATAATCTAGCTCCTATCCATAGAACTCCTAATCCATAGAGAAAGATAAGTCTCAAGCAATATGTACGATCCAACCTACCCCTCCGCATTGCGTAGATTCTTCTTTGCCTACGCTAGCACCTCGCCCTTTCGCAGGTTTGTCCTCGCTACTCTATTCGCTATATGCGGTTCCATATTTGCGGTAGCGGCAACCTTACTATTCTTCTCGCTCAGCCTGCCAGATTATCGACAGCTGATCGACTACGACCCATCGAAAACTACTCGCGTATATGCAAACAACGGCGCTCTGATCTCAGAGTTCGCCGTCGAAAAGCGCGTCTTCGTGCCCATCGACGCTCTACCACAACCCTTGCGACAAGCCTTCATCGCCGCAGAAGATAAAAACTTCTATAGTCATTTCGGATTAGATCTAAAAGGTATAATGCGCGCAATATCGACAAACCTCGCTAGCTTTGCCAGCGGTTCTTCGAGGTTGGTCGGCGCATCAACTATAACTCAGCAGGTCGCTAAAAACTTCCTGCTCACTCGTGAAAAAACGCTCACGCGGAAAATTCGCGAAGCGATACTCGCAATACGCATCGAGCGCGTCTTGGATAAAGATAGAATCTTGGAGCTATACCTAAACGAAATATACTTGGGGCGACAATCATACGGGGTCGCCGCCGCCGCTCGTAGCTACTTCGGGCGTGATGTGCGAGACTTGACATTAGAGCAAGCAGCGTATCTCGCAGCTCTGCCGAAAGCACCGAATCGATACAATCCGCAGAAAAAATACGAGGCCGCAATAGGACGCAGAGATTGGGTGCTCTCGCGAATGCTAGCTAACGGATTCATCGAGCAACAACAGCACGATCTCGCAGTTGCAACAAGCCTCAAAACGCTAGCATCCGAGCAACGAATCGAGGCTAAGGGCTCCTTCTTCGCAGAAGAAGTGCGTAGAAAGCTCTTCGATACTTTTGGCGAAAAAGAGCTCTATCATGGCGGTATGGTCGTATATAGCACTCTCGATCCTAAACTGCAGATACTCGCAGAGCGCGCTCTACAGAAAGGAATACGCGAATACGATAGAAGGCACGGATATAGAGGGCATATCGGTGCCGTATACTGGCGCGAAAAAGACGGAAACCCCGCAGAGCTAAGCCCATTCGTCGAAATGAGAGGAAAATACGCTAATCCTAGTGAGGAGGATAGGTTGCTCGCCTTGCAAGATGTTGAAAAACCTATCGGCTCGCCTAATCATTGGTTGCTCGCTCGTGTCGATAAACTGGGTTTGCGCGAAGCTCAGCTCGTAACACAGCAAGGGGAGCGCGGGAGGTTGCCTCTCGCCGAAATGAAGTGGGCGCGCGAGCAGATAAAACCCTCGCGCGATGATGAGGCAGGAGAAGACTTCGAGCAAGACGCTCTCGTCTTGCGCGGCGGGCGATACGAAAGCCTCGATGAAC
>JABAAS010000065.1 GCA_014238625.1 Alphaproteobacteria bacterium
ATCAGTCACAGCCCAATGGAAGGGAAGCACATACTCATTCTCCCCCGTAATATCGACCGATCCGATCAAGAAGCTGGTTGCAGAGAATCCTTACTATGCCTTTGCGGTGATCCCGAAGAAGACTTACGCTACGACTAAGCGCGATGTTAAGACTTTTGGCGTCAAGGCTACTTTGGTAACCAGCGCTAGAGAGTCCGAAGCCTCGGTCTATGAGGTTGTTCGCGCTGTTTTTGAAAACCTAGAAGACTTCAAAAAACTGCACCCAGCCTTCAGCAGATTGGAGCCAAAGCAAATGATCGAAGAAGGTCTCTCGGCACCTCTGCATAAAGGAGCTCTGAAGTACTACAAAGAGAAGGGTTGGAAGTAGAGCCAGCCTTTCTGGTTCAATATAGCAATAGGTGGGGGAGGGAGGAGCGAGCGGCTTGTTTTATAACTGGTTTATGTTCTCGCTCCTCGCCCTGCTTGATTGCTTTGCCCGATTGTTAGCATGGGATTTCTTGTGGCTGGGGAGGGAGAGGTTTAGCTTTTGGCGATAGAGCGCTCAAAGAGAGAGACCACCGAGTCTTCGCGTCCTCATGCTTCGCCGCTTGAGGCTTTGCGTTTTGCCGAGTTCGGCTCCAGCTTGCGCGGAGGTTGGGGTAAGGTTTTTGCACTAACGGCTGGCTCTTGGTCGTTGTTCCAGATATGGATTGCCTCTCCACTACCTTTCTTATTTGACTTTGCCATAATACACGGGGTTGCGGCGCGCGCTATCCACCTCGCTTTTGCTTTTGCGCTGGTTTTTATGCTCTACCCGCTTTTCAAGCCAAGAGGTACAGGCAGAGGGAAAGGTAGAGATAAAAACAAAAGCAAGGGGCTGGATAGTAGCACGAGTGAGAGCGATGCTTTGGGCGGGGCGATGGGTATCGTTCCGCGTTGGTATGACTTGCTGTTGGGTATTTTTGCGGTTGGGGCTTGCCTTTACATCGTTGTTTTTTACGATGCTCTGGTCGAGCGGGTCGGCGTTTTGCTCGAGTTGCGCTCTGCGCTTCTCCCCTCGTTTCTCCCCTCGTTTCTCTTTGGCGCGTCTGGCGCGTCTGGCGAGGGTGTTTTTCCTATCGAGTTCATCATTGGCTTTACGGGTTTGCTCCTTCTGCTTGAGGCTACTCGGCGTGCGATAGGTTTGCCGTTAGTCTTTATATCGGTTGCTTTTATCGTCTACGCTTTGTTTGGGCAATCGATGCCGGACTTGATAGCTCACCGCGGTTTATCTTTTGATCGTTTGATTGGTTACTACTGGTTTGGTTCAGAGGTTGTCTTCGGTATACCTTTGGATGTTGCGACCAGCTTTGTTTTCATGTTTGTGCTTTTTGGCGCATTGTTGGAGCGAGCGGGCGGCGGTAAATTTTTCATCGATTTATCTTTCGCTCTAGTTGGTCGCTATCGAGGAGGTCCTGCGAAGGCATCGATTTTGGCATCTGGAATGACTGGTATGATATCTGGCTCGTCGATAGCAAACACTGTAACGACTGGCACTTTCACGATTCCAGTTATGCGCAAGGTGGGGTTGCCAGCGGTGAAGGCGGGAGCCATCGAGGTAGCTGCCTCTGTGAATGGACAGATAATGCCTCCGATTATGGGTGCGGCGGCTTTCATCATGGCGGAGCTTTTGGGTATCAGCTACCGCGAGGTTATCTACCATGCTTTTGTGCCTGCGGTGGTTGCCTACTTGGCACTATTTTGGATATCGCATTTGGAGTCGATGAAGCTCGGCTTGCGCCCGATGGCATCGAGCGATATTCCGCGTTTTTTCACCACCCTTATTAGCGGTCTTCACTTTCTTTTCCCGATAGTTGTTTTAATCTACTTGCTTTTGTTCGAGCGTTATTCTGCCTCTTCGGCGGTCTTTTGGGCGACTGCAAGTTTGCTTGCGGTAATGGTTGTCCAGCGTGTTGTTGCGCCCATTACTTTGGCATTTCGCGGGCAGGGAGGAGGGGGAGGTCAGCTCGCCTCAGCTTTATTGAGTGGCTTGCTCAGGGCGAGCAGAGAGATAGGCTCTGGACTTGTTGCTGGCGCGCGCAATATGGCTGGCATATCGATAGCGGTTGGTTGCGCGGGTATCATCGTTGGCTCGTGTCGGTGCGACGGGTTTGAACAACGCTCTGATTGGGATAGTCGAATCGATTGCTGGCAATAACATCTACATACTGCTTGCCTTGACGGCGTTGCTATGTTTGGTTTTGGGATTAGGTCTTCCGACTACTGCGAACTATCTGGTAGTTGCCTCGCTGATGGCACCGGTGCTTGTCGAGTTAGGTAGTGCTGCGGGTTTAGTTTTGCCTCTGATTGTCGTGCATCTCTATGTATTTTACTTTGGTTTGATGGCGGATGTGACGCCCCCTGTGGGTTTGGCTGCTTACGCGGCTTCTGCCATTTCGCGCGCCGATCCGATCAAGACGGGCATCCAAGCGTTTGCCTACGAGATAAGAACGGCGATACTTCCGCTCGTTTTTGTGTTTAACACAGAGCTTGTTCTGATCGGCATTAAGAGCTGGTGGCATGGTTTATTTGTGTTTGCGACTTCGCTACTTGCGATTTTGTGCTTTACGACCGCGAGCCAGAGATTCTTGTTTCGGCGTTTGCGCATACTTGAGATGGTATTTTTGCTCGTACTTGCCGCGGCGTTGTTCCGTCCAGACGGAGTGCTATCGATAGTCTATCCGCGCTGGCAGTCTGTAGAGCTAGCTCCGAAAGAAATTGCGCAAGAACAAACCATAAAACAAACCACTAGCAGCGATTTGCGAGTTTCGATAACTAGAAAGACCGATTACGGTGACCGCTATCGTCTCGTCAACTTCACAGCTAGAGAGATAAAAGAGCTCTCTAGTGGACTCTCTGGCGGACTTTCTGGCGGACTTTCTGACGGCATTTCCTCCATTTCCTCATTAGGTTTAGGTTTAGAGCCTCGCTTGGATGAGAGTGGTGTCTCCTACCTGGCGATAACAAGGCTAACAGCAGGCGCGCAAGCGAAGGGTTTGCGCTTGGATGATCGCATCACTAAGACGGAGAGGCGCGTGCTCGAGCGTCCCTCGCCTTATTGGGTTTCGCTGATAGCTATGCTATTATTGAGTTTATTCTTTTGGCGACATGCTAGCTCGGCGAGGGCTTTGAAAAACGAGGCTTACATATGAGCAACGAAAGTGCGGTTTTGCAGCGCGACTTGCGACATACCTATCCTCGCGCGGTTTCTGCCGAGGGACACTATATAGTAGACTCCGAGGGTATGCGATACTTTGACGCTTCTGGCGGTGCTGCCATTTCTTGTCTGGGTCATTGCCAAGAGGATGTTTTACGAGCTCTGCTGGAGCAAGCTCGGCGGCTAGATTTCGCCCATACGGCTTTTTTCAGCAATGCTGCAGTTGAGGAGTTAGCTGATTTTCTCTGCTCGCGTGCCCCGAGTGGCTTGACGCATGCTTACTTCAGCTGTGGTGGCTCTGAGGCGATGGAGGCGGCTTTCAAGATTGCGCACCAGTATTTTCAAGAACGCGGAGAGGGCTCGACTAGGCGTTGGATAATCGCGCGCGAGCAGAGCTATCATGGCAATACGCTTGGGGCTCTTTCATTTGGTAACAATGGTGCTCGCCGCGTGCCTTACAGCTCTATTTTGTTGCAGCAGGATAAAGTCGAGTCTTGTGTTTCTAGTTGGGTTTCCGCCTGCGATCTTTACCGCGGTCTCAATAGTGGCGAGAGCCATAGCGACTATACGGCTCGTCTGGCTAGCGAGCTAGAAGACAAGATAAAGGAGTTGGGTGCCGAGAATGTAATCGCTTTTGCTGCGGAGACGGTTAGCGGCAGCACGCTGGGTGCGATGCCACCTACGGCTGGCTACTGGCAAGCCATGCGCGAGGTTTGCGACCGCCATGGTATTTTACTTATTTTGGACGAGGTTATGTGTGGCTCTGGTCGTACGGGCTACTTGTTTGCTTGCCAAGAGGACGGTATTTCGCCCGATCTTCTAGCGATGTCGAAGGGTTTAGGTGGCGGCGTGCAACCGATTGGAGCTACTCTCGTAGCCTCTCACATAGTCGAGGCGATGAGGGCTGGTAGTGGCGTCTTACGCCATGGGCATAGCTTTATGAGTCACCCGATTATTTGCGCGACTGCGCTTGCGACACAGCGCGTTATAGAGGAGCAAGATTTGCTAACGAAGGTTCGCGCGGATGGCGAGGCGCTACAAGGGATGCTTAGCGATGGATTGCAAACTCGAGCGCGTTTAGCGGCTCATATAGGCGATATCCGCGGTCGTGGTTTGCTACGAGCGGTTGAGTTAGTTGCGGACAAGGCTAGCAAGCGTCCTTTTCCAGTCGAGCTGTGTTTATATAAGCGAGTACGCGAGTGCGCACTCGCGCAAGGTCTTATCTGTTATCCTGGTGCTGGCAACGCGGACGGCGTTAGTGGCGACCATATTTTGCTTGCTCCGCCCTTTACGATGACGAGCTCTGATATGGACTTTCTTGTCTCGAAACTCTACGATTCGCTGGAGCAGGTTTTCTCCGAGCTAGATATTTTTTGATCTCGCCTAATGAGCGGATATTTTGAGCATAATAGTTAGCGTTGCGCCGAACGGTGGCAGGCTTAGTAAGCTCGACCACCCGAGCCTCCCCCTTTCGATCGCCGAGTTAGCTCAAGAGGCTCGCGCTTGCAGTGCTGCTGGCGCGCGTCTGATGCACTTTCATGTCCGCGGCACTCGTGGCGAGCATAGCCTTGACGCGGGTTTATATAGGGAGGCTTTGCGCGAGATAGAACCTCATGCTGGTGGCATGATCTTGCAGATTTCCAGTG
Source organism: Alphaproteobacteria bacterium (assembly GCA_014238625.1). Lineage (GTDB taxonomy): Bacteria > Pseudomonadota > Alphaproteobacteria > JABAAW01 > JABAAW01 > JABAAW01. The sequence continues at coordinate 4,822 of JABAAS010000065.1, forward strand.
AGAGCAGAGGCGTTGGCAAAAGCTTGGTTAATAGTAGCGATGATGTGCTCTACAGCCCTCACCAGCAGGCACAATGTATTTTTGCGAGCAATTGCAGGGCTGCCAGCGTCTCCTTTAGAGAGATATGCTCTGAGGGTTTTGCTTTTGCGCAGAGTTTTTACGCAGAGGCAGCCGCGCGCGGCATCCACCTCCAACATATTTTATACTCTGCTAGTGAGGCAGAGAGTTTTCAACGCGCTCTATCGACTGGCGTTGTCGTTAACGCGAGCGGTCATAGGCTCTGCGTTTTGTTTGTTTTTGGCAGAGACGCTACTTGCGGAGCGTCTGATTCTGCGTCTTTTGCGGCTTTTATCACTAGTTGCCTACAACCCTTTGAGTCTTTGGACTATGAGTCTTTGGGCAAAACTCTACCGTTATGGTTTTCTTGCGCGTTTGGTAAGCAAGAGCAGGCGCGGTTATTACAGGCGAGCCTGCTACAGCCCTCTCGCAAGGGCGATGATTCTCCGCGCGCAGAGCGAGGCTCGCGTTTGAGCATCGAATCAGGTGTGCGTTTGGGTTTCGAGAACAACTTGTACGCCCCAGATGGTGAGCCAGATGGTGAGTTAGAGGGTGAGCCAGAGGGTGAGTTAGAGGGTGAGTTAGAGGGTGAGTTAGCCGAGACGAACGCGGCGCAAGTTTTGTCATTTGCCCGCACGGCTGAGGCGCACGGCATAACACTCGCGACGCAGGAACAAACCAACGCACGGCTGGGGCTTACATAGTGGCGGAGTTTGCCTATTTATTCGCACGGCGCGCAGAAGAGAGCCTACGAACCGCCAACCTAGCTCTATGGTAAAATATTTGTTACCTGAGGCTTCTTTCAACGTTTTCTGTTGACAAATCGACCGCTTCCTCCGTAATCTCCTTGAGCAGGTGGATGGAACGAAACAAGAGTTTAGGCAAGAAAGGGCGAAAAGGGCGATAAGGTGAAAGAGGCGATAAGGTGAAAGAGGCGAAGTAAGAAAAGAGCTAAAAAAGGCTAGAAAGGGCTAACAAGAAGGGCGAGTAAGTATATGAGTAAGTACATATAGACTACAGATTTGCTGGCCGCACATTTTTATGTTTTAGGAGGGCTTGTATAGAGGGAGTTTGCTTTGGTTTTATGATCCAAAGCAGGTTTGCTTTATGCTTGGCTCTTCTTTTGTGTGTCTTATGTGGCACGAGGTTTTCGGGGGAATGAACGGGGGAAATAAACAAGACGCACTCGATGCGTCAAGGTAACGCAACAGAGTAATTGTAACAACGATGTTCAGCAGGAGAAGAGACGATGACTGATTATAGTTATAGAATAAATTATAGGACTAATTTTGATGGCACTGCTACTGGCATCTCCTCTAATGTGATCTCCCAAGGAGTAATCGACCTTAGTGGCTTTAGTATTTTTCCGTCGAATGGAGTTTCAGATAGCAATGCGTTTTTTGATGCGTTTAGCACTTCTGGCAGGTCTTTCAGTTACTCGCGTGGAGCTTTGGTCTTGCGTTTTACCGATGGTGACGATTCTCACTCGATAACTATTACTGACTTTAATACTAGAGTTGGTGCTGGCTACAGAGTGAAGACGGCTGATAGTGGAGAGGCGAACTTTCTGGTTAGCCAGCTAGTTCGTTCGTTAATTGGGCAGAGGTTGGTTAATGTTGCCGATTATGGCGTTGATCTTGATGGTGGTGCTGGTGCTGACATTTTTGTCGGCGGTGAGAATGCGGATACGCTAGATGGTCATGCTGGCTACGATACTGCCTTCTACACCGCTGCCTCTGGTGGCATTACCTTTGATGCCACTTCGGAGGCTACAGATGGTTTCCGCACTGTTAGTGTCGATGGCAACGACGCGAATGACAAGATTAAGAGCGTAGAGAGACTTGTCGGCACGAAGTATGGCGACACCTTCACCGTAGGCGCGAACGATGGTATTGGCAATAGGTTTGAGGGTGCTGCTGGCAATGATGTTTTCACTGTTAAGTTTGATTCGGCATTTTCTGGCTCATACTTTGGCGATGCCCTTATTGGCGGCGGTGGCGTGGACACCTTATCTGTAGTTGGAGAGAATAACGCTGGCGCGCTGGTAGTAAA
>JABAAS010000066.1 GCA_014238625.1 Alphaproteobacteria bacterium
CTAATGCTCCGTCGTAGAGGGCGAAGGTTGCATCCCACTCGTCGGCTATCACTCTATCGGAGCGTTTTGCGGGCTCTAGGTTGTGGGCAAAACAAACAAGGCTGTAGGTGCGCTCTTTGCTACTCGCGCAATAGACGGCTACTCCTGCGCCTTGTGCATTTATCTCCCATAGCGAGCGTTTGACCAGCCAATTTTCTTTTTTCAAACGGCGCAATAGAGTGCGCATGAAGCTGAGCCTTGTTTGGTGAAAGGCTCCGAGACGAGCGAGGCGCATAACTTGCTCTGGGCTGCGTAGGGGGACGCGCGGCTGCATAGCTGTGTCTTTATGATTTTAATGTTTGAGGCAGGACTATTTAGGACTATTAGGACTATTAGGACTATGCGGTTTTTGACTATGCGGTTTCTCTATTATCTGCTAAGTTATTCGTTTGGGCGTAAAAGATTTTTCAAAAAAAGAGAGCCAATTCCCGCCGATAATTTTTTCAACCTCTGTTTGCGAGAAGCCAACCTCTAATAAGCCAGCCACGATTTTCGGAAAATCGCGGTTGTCTCGAAACCATTCGGGTTGCTCTGGAAACTTGGGGAGCTCGTCTTGTTGTTTGCTCCAGCGACCTTTGCGCATCCATTGCAGCTCTTCGTCTGGCTGTCCTTGGCATAGATCGCTGCCGATAGCAATATGCTCGCCCCCGATCATCTCGGCACAACGCGCTACCATCTGGCAGAAGCTACTGAGCGAGCAAGTGCTATGTCCTAGCAAATGGTATGGGTAGAGCGAGAAGCCGATCACGCCATCGGCTGCCGCTAGAGCCTTTAGCAGAGGTTCGGATTTAGAGCGTGGCGTCTCGTGCCAGAAGGAGGGATTGGCGTGCGTTATCGCAATCGGTCGCTCGGAGATTTCTATCGCCTGCAAACTCGAGCGTTCGCCAGAATGCGACATATCAACGACCATACCAACGCGGTTCATCTCCTCTATGACCTCTCTGCCCATCCGCGTTATGCCGCCGTCTTCTTCCTCGTAGCAGCCGCTTGCGAGTAGCGATTGGTTATTGTAGGAGAGTTGCATGAAGCGCACGCCTAGGCTGTGGCATACCTCCACTAGCCCGATGTCGTCTTCGATCGAAGAGCAGTTTTGCAACCCGAAGAATATCGCTATCCGTTGACTCTTTTTGGCTTTTTCTATGTCGCTCGCAAGGCGTCCGAGCATTATTAAATCATCGCAATCTTCAAAAAGGCGATTCCATTTCTCGATATTGGCAACGGTTTCGCGGAACAGCTCGTGGTAGGATATGGTTACATGCACCGCGTCGAGACCACCTTGGCGCATCTGTTTAAATACCTCCCTCGACCAGCGAGAATACTGCAAGCCATCTATTATATAGGGAGTAGTTCTAGTCATGCTTTTCCTACAATCTTTATTTAGGTTTGCCCGCGCTGGTATATGTAGTCTTGACTTGGCTATAGAACTCTATGGCGTATTTTCCCTGCTCCCTAGTGCCGTAGCTAGAATCTCCCATGCCACCAAAAGGCACATGGTAGTCGGTGCCTGCGGTTGGCAGGTTTACCATCACGCAGCCGCTACGGCTGTTCCTGCGGAAGTGTGTCGCGCGCGCGAGCGAGCGAGTGATGATACCAGATACCAAGCCGAAGGAGGTGTCGTTGGCAACCTCTAGTGCTTCCTCGTACGAAGAGACTTTGATGACGCAGGCTATCGGAGCGAACATTTCTTGTTTGTTAATCTGCATATCGTTATTGCCACCTATAAATAGTGCAGGGCGCATATAATATCCTTTTGTCTTATGCTCTTGCTGCTCTAGTCCGCATGCGAGCTCGCAGCCCTCATCTTGTCCGAGTTTTAGGTATGCGAGGTTAGATTCTAGCTGCTCTTGGCTTACAACCGGTCCGATTTGCGTCTCCTTTGCGAGCGCATGCCCTACACGCAGAGCTTTTGTAGCCTTGCTGATCTTCTCGACAACCTCTTGGTATACTTTTTCCATCACGATGATGCGAGAAGAAGCGGTACACTTCTGACCCGTTGCGCCGAAAGCACCCTGTACCGCGCAAGCGACGGCGAGCTCGCATTCTGCATCGTCGGCGATAACGAGAGGATTCTTGGAGCCCATTTCCATTTGCAACTTGGTCATATTTTTTATGGCACTAGCGGCGATTTTTCGTCCTACCTCAACGGAGCCAGTAAAAGATATAGCCTTGACTTTTGGGCTCTCGGCAAGTTTTTGCCCAATGGCTCTACCAGCACCCATAACGAGATTTACCAATCCTTTTGGCAACTCTTGTCTCGAGAATATCTCGGCGAGAGCCCAAGCACTAGCAGGCGTTATGCTCGCGGGCTTCCAGACGACCGCATTGCCAAATGCGAGCGCGGGCGCAATCTTCCAAGCTGCCGTTGCGATGGGAAAGTTCCATGGTGAGATTATGCCTATGACTCCTAACGGTTCTCGGCGCACATCGATCTCGATTCCCTCGCGCACGGAGTCCGCATTTTCGCCTATTTGGCGCAGAGCCTCTGCGGCGTAGTATGTAAAGAACTGTCCCGCCCTATATACCTCACCAGTTCCCTCGGCGAGCGTTTTTCCCTCTTCGCGCGAGAGCAACTCTCCGAGCTCTGACGAACGATTTTTCAACTCCTCGCCTACGGACATCAACAGCGCATATTTCTTCTCCAAGCCATACCCCGCCCATTCTTTTTGCGCCCTCTCCGCAGCCTCGATTGCTGCTTCGAGTTGCTTCTCGCTGGCTTTTGCGTACAGCCCGATGATATCCGTTAGCTCCGATGGGTTGCGATTCTCCAGATGCTCTTCTGAAGTAACCCATTCACCACCGATATAGTTAGAAAATGTTTGCATGCTCTACCAAAGTTCCTCTCTAATGAGTTTTCTTAATGGATTTTGCTAATCAACTTTTTCAGGAGCCTCCATCCGTAGTTTATGTTACACTATTTTGCTTTTTTGCGGAGAAAGTTTTGCCCCATATGTTTGACCCATATGTTTGACCCATATGTTTGGCATAGACCATAAGAACAGAGGTAAAAAATTACGCTAGCCAGAGAACATTAAACTTGCTACAAGGTAGTGAGCTTCACATAGCTTCAAAATAGGCGAGGAGATCATCGAATGTTTAAAACCTTACTAAAAACATTAAAAACAACTATTGTATTTGCTATTCCATTCGTTCTTGTGAGCGAATCGTTTGCCGAGACTCTCGAGTGGAATGTTTCGCTCTGGGGTAAACGGCGCTCTTTCACCGAGCATATCGAGAAGTTATCCGAGCTTGTTGCGAAGAAAACGAATGGCGAGTTTAAACTCAATATATCCTACGGCGGTCTTTCTAAAAATAAGGAAAACCTCGATGGCATTTCGATCGGTGCGTTTGAGATGGCGCAATTTTGCGCAGGTTACCACCGCGACAAAAACCCGACGATCACGGTTCTGGAGCTTCCCTTTTTAGGTGTCCGCTCGCTAGAGCAAGAGCGTAGAATCAGCGAGAAGATATACAAGCATCCAGCGGTGAAAGCCGACTTAGCTCGTTGGAACGCTACCTTACTAATGCCCTCGCCTTTACCGCAGTATAACATCCTCGGAGTAGGTGAGGCGCCGAAGCAGCTTGCTGATTTCAAAGGTGTTTCCGTGCGCGCGACTGGCGGTATAGGAAGGGCTTTGGAGTCGATAGGTGCTGTGCCGACCTCTATGTCGGCAACCGAGGTACGCCAAGCCCTCGATAGCGGTGTCATCAGTGCCGTTGCCTTCGCTCCGCATGCGCATATGTCTTTCGGCACTATTGAGAGCGGTAAGTGGTGGACCACTAATCTCAATCCTGGCACGGTCAACTGTCCGGTAGTCGTAAACAGCGATGCTTTGGCGAGCTTGTCGAAAAAACATCGTAAGGCTTTGTTGGGCTCGGTCAAAGAGTCTCTTGATTACTATGTAGATAACTACAACAACAAGACGATGAAGGCTTGGGGACCGAAGCTCGACGAGCGTGGCATTCAGCGTATTACTTATAGCGCTGATGCGCTTGCCGAACTGCGCAAAAATGTTGCGCAACCTGCCGCCGACGAGTGGATTGCGCGCAACTCGAAGAAGGGGATACCAGCGCAAGAGATATACGACAAGCTGAAGCGTCTGTTGAAGAAATAGGGTAGGCTCAAGCCAAGCTCTTGTGGAGCTTGCAACTGGGGCTTGCAACTGGGGCTTGCAATTTTGGAGTTTGCAACTTGGGCTTTTAGGTCTGGGCTAAGAGGATGAGCAACTACCTACGCCGAGCTGATACTATGCTCTGTTCGCTTGAGCGCGTTTTGGCTCTAGTGAGTGGTTTTGCTATTTTTTCTTTAGTAATCCTTGCGGTGATTTCTGTTGGCGGTAGGAATTTTTTCAACTCTCCAATAGCAGGCTATGTTGACTGGCTTGAGCAGGTGATGCCCTTGATAGCTTTCCTAGGAATATCTTACACGCAGCGCAACGATGGTCATATCCGCATGGATATGTTAGTTGGCAGGCTTCGCGGTCGTTGGCTGTGGCTCGCCGAGTTGCTGGCTACTCTCGCTATGCTTACGGTTATGCTGTTGTTAGTGTGGGGTACCTTTTCGCACTTTCTGCGCAGTTTTGATATTTCTGCTCCATTATGGAGCAGAGATAGTTCGATCGACATAGCATTACCTTTATGGCCTGCGAAGTTACTCGTGCCATTAGCCTTTTCGGTTCTTTGCCTGCGCTTGTTTTTGCAGTTTTTAGGTTTTTCGCGCGCGCTTTACTTTGCCGATACGGAGGCACTATGTAGCGAGGCTAGCAAGAGTATTAGCTCGAAGGTGACATCCGAGATAGAAGGATTTAATTGAGATGTCTCCTATAGATGTAGGTATCGTTATAACCTGCATTCTTTTGCTTTTAGTTTTAATTGGCATGCGAGTAGCCTTTGCGGCTGCCTTGTCTGGTTTGCTCGGTCTTATTTGGATATTTTGGTTGAAGAAGGGTTATAGCGGCGATTCTTTTTTTTGGGCATTGACGCTAGCTGTGAAGACGGCTGGTCAGGTACCGCACTCGAAGATAGCGACACAAGCTCTCTCGTTGATACCGACTTTTATATTGATAGGTTATTTGGCTTATTACGCGGGTATGACGCGCGCATTGTTCGAGGCATCGAAACGCTGGATAGCTTGGCTTCCCGGCGGATTGGCTGTTGCGACAGTTTTTGCGACCGCGGGATTCGCCACCGTTTCTGGTGCCTCGGTTGCTACATCGGCGGTATTTGCGCGCATCGCTATTCCTGAGATGCGTGCGATTGGCTACGACAAGAGGTTCGCAGCGGGTGTCGTCGCAGCGGGTGGCACATTAGCCTCTCTGATACCTCCATCGGCTATTTTGGTCATCTATGCGATAATCGTCGAGCAGGATGTTGGACGGCTACTTCTCGCGGGTTTCTTACCTGGTGCTTTTTCGGCATTGATCTATGGGATTTTGATAGTGTTGCTCGCTTTATCCATCAAGGGATTCGGACCTCCGCTTGGCGGCTATAGTTGGGGCGAGAGATTTCGCTCGCTACCCTCGGTGCTACCGATAGTCTTTGTGGTTTTGATAATCATATTTTTTGTATACAACCCGTTAGGTGGAGACGCCTGGGGCACACCTACCGAGGGCGGTGCTTTGGGCGCTTTTTTAGTTTTCTGCATTGCCTTATTTCGCGGTATGGGTTGGCGTCAGTTTAGCGGAGCTTTATTGCAGACTGCCAAGCTATCGGTGATGATGCTCACTATTATCTGGGGAGTTTTGATATATGTGAGATTTTTAGGTTTTGCCAACTTGCCTATTGTCTTTGCGGATTGGATTAGCTCATTAGAGAGCAGTCCGTTACTGATACTTACGATGATTTTGTTATCTTATGCGGTTTTGGGTATGTTTATGGATGCGATAGGTATGTTGTTGTTGACTTTGCCGGTTGTCTATCCGGCGGTGATGGCATTGAACGGCGGCGAGGATGTCTCGGCTGCGGCGAGCACATTCGGTATGAATGGCACTATGTGTGCGGTATGGTTTGGCATTTTAGTAGTTAAGATGGCGGAGTTTTGTTTGATAACTCCGCCGATAGGTTTGAATTGTTTTGTTGTTGCGGGCGTTCAGAAGGATATAACGGTGCAGGATGTTTTCCGAGGTGTGACTCCATTTTTTATTGCTGACGCAATTACTATAGTATTACTTGTTTCTTTTCCTATTATCGTCTTATGGTTGCCTATGCAAATAGGAGGCTAGGGTTATCTGTAAATAATTGCTTGGAGATCTTTATGAATAAAGCATAATGCGTGCTACGCACGCACTACTGCGTAGAGCTTTTTTGCGAGGGACTCGTCCCTCGCGCTCCCTGTTTTTTAATATTTCTCCAAACCTTGTGCCTATGTTCGCGCGCCCAAGCAGAAACGCGCTCGCTAAACTAACTTCAGCAACTCCCCTCGAGCAACAACAGCCCCCCGCCACTCACCCATAGCATCCAGCAGACAATCCCATAAATAACCACTCGAAGCATTGTCACAAAGAACATAAAATAACGGCATCCTCGAACCCCTACCCACAGCAGGCGCACGCACGATAACCGCACCCAAACGCGCAAGCG
>JABAAS010000067.1 GCA_014238625.1 Alphaproteobacteria bacterium
GTATTAGGTGAGACTCAAGGTGAAACCCAAGCTGATACACAAGCTAATACTCTTCGCATAGGCGAACGCGCGAGCGCAAAGCTCGCTCCCTACGACCTAGAGAAGAAACGAGAAGAGGCAGAGCTAGCCTTAGGGCAAGTGCTGGCAGGCAGACATATCAACGACAGGCAGCTTGCTAGCTACATCATGTATCCGGAGGTTTTTCTGGATTTCATGCGCGCGCGCGAGCAGTTCGGTCCCGTTGAGACTCTACCAACCCCAGCTTACTTCTACGGCTTGCAGGCGGGACGCTCTATCTCCGTGCAGATAGAGCGCGGCAAAACGCTCGAAATAGCATGCCAAGCCGTTGGGCTTGCAGACGAAAAAGGGCGCGTCAATGTCTTCTTCGAGCTCAACGGACAAACACGAGTGATCGCCGTTGATGACCGAACAATTGCCAAAGAGGGAACAAGGCGCAAAGCACAAGCAGGCAATCCTTATCATATAGGCTCGCCAATGCGAGGGGCTATAGCAAAGCTGCTAACGAGGCTAGGCGCGAGAGTTGTAGCGGACTGCGACTTGCTAGCAATCGAGGCGATGAAAATAGAGAGTGTCGTCAAAGCCGATAGAGCACTCGCTGAGAGTTGTATCGTTGCGGAAATTCTTGTCGCAGAAAATGATATGGTAGAGGCAGGCGACTTGTTGATAGTGTTGGAAGCTAGCAATTGAGTATCGGACTTCACAACAAAAGTAACAGGATAAAACTGTACTTTATCAATATCTGCGTTAGTCTATCTAACTGCTCTAAACGGCAGTCCAGCCACCATCTATCACAATCGCCGAGCCAGTAATCAAGCAAGATGCGCGCGAGGCAAGAAAGACAACCGCCCCCATAATATCCTCTAACTCTCCAACCCTCCCGAGCGGAGTGCGTGCGATAATAGATGCGCGTAGTTCTTCCGTCAAGTAAGGTTTTGTCATCTCAGTCAAAATGAAAGTCGGCGCAATAGAATTAACGCGTATGCGATAAGCCGCCAGCTCTAATGCCATCGCCTTAGTCAAACCCTCAACGCCATGCTTGGAGGCGCAATAGACAGTGCGCTTCTCGCCCGCAACATGACCCATCATCGATGAAATATTAATTATGGAGCCTTGCTTGCTCGCACCAGACATGCGTTTCGCTACAGCCTGCGAAAGAAAAAAAGTCGCTCGTAAGTTCAAGTCAACTATGCGATCGTAGACCTCTTCTTCGACATCGAAGAAATGCTGAGGGTGGTTAGTGCCAGCGTTATTAACCAAAATATCGAATGGCTGCTCGTTGAGTATTAGCTCTTTGACTTTTTTTGTATTCTGCAAATCGAGGGCGTGCGTCTCGACTGGAAAACCTCCCTCGGCGAACAAGCTTGCAGCCTGCTCCAGCCCTTTTTGATCGAGCGCAATGAGAGAAACTCGAGCTCCTGCTTGCGCGAGTGCGGCGGCGGCTGCCAAGCCCAAACCTCGCGAGGCACCGCTGATCAAGGCGCGCAAGCCGTGCAGGCTAAAGGAGGGAGTGCTCGGTAGAGTCGCTGTGCTTTGAGACATTTATCTTCCTAGTTTGACTACTCAGTTTAGTTTTTAGCGATGAGCGCGAGAGCCTGCTCGTGCAACTCGCTACTAGCACAAGCCAGCACTTGCCCGCTTGATGATAGCGTTAATGGTTCGCCTTGCCAATCGCTGATAGACCCACCCGCTCGCTCGACCAATAGGACTAATGGCAGAAAATCGTACGGCTGTAAGCCCGTTTCGAGCAGCATATCTATACCGCCACCAGCCAGTCGCACATACATATAGCAATCATGCTCGTAGCGAGTGCTAGCAACCGCGCCCATCAGAGCCTGAGCTATGGATAGATGCGGGGGCTGTAGCGTCCTTTCAGCCTCGCCGATGCACAGACGCGCGCTTGCAAGATTGCGGCAACCACTAGTATTTAGCTGCTGCTGCTTGCCTCCGAGTTTATCCTCCTCCCAGCAAATTCCATTTCGAGTGGCAAAGAACCTCCGACAAGCCAAAGCTGGCATACTAACGCCGCTTGCCAGTAGCGAGCCCTGCTCGTCCAACCGGGCGAGTAGTATCCCGAACAGAGGAAAGCCAGAGATGAAGGCTTTTGTCCCATCGATCGGATCGATGACCCACAAAGCGGCTTTCCTTATGTTCGGAGAGTTAGCCGTAGCCGTAGCAGATTTGTCGTTACCAGACTTGTCGTTACCAGACTTGTTGTTACCAGACTTGTCGTTACCAGATTTGTCGTTATCAGATTTGTCGTTATCAGATTCGCCGCCGCGACTCTGCGCCTCTTCCGCCCCCCGCTCCTCACCCAGCTCCTCGCCCAGCTCCTCACCTAGCAGAGAATCCTTTGGAAAGGCTTCTTGTATCTCAGCGCGTATAGCTATCTCGGTAGCTCTATCGGCGAGCGTTACCGGCGAAGCATCGGCTTTCGCATGGACTTGCAAACTGCCGTGCTGCTCCATCTCATGAAAATAGTTGAGGGCGCAAGCCTCGCCTTTGGCAAAAGCCGAGCGCATACAGGCAAGGACTCGCTCGATGATAACCTCCTCGCTCATGCTAGTTGCATCCTTTCTTTACAGAGTCGCAGAGCTCGTAGTGCTGGCATTTCTCTCTCGGTCAGCAGCTCCAAGAACGCGCCGCCGCCGAGCGATATATGTGTAAAATCCTCAGCAACGCCCGCTCGCTCTAGGGCGGCTATGGTATCTCCGCCGCCGCATATACTAATCAACTTACCGTGCCTGCTCATCTTTGCGAGGAATCGCAGCACGCGCAGGCTAGAGGCATCGTAAGGGGGTCGTTCGAAGACGCCTAGCGGACCATTCACGATCACGCGAGTGCCTGCTTGCTGCTGGGCTGTTTTTGCGAGCAAGCTCTCGATGGCGAGGCAACTTTTCGGACCAATGTCCCACAGGGCTCTGCTAGCCCTCTCTACCTCGACAATCTCTGGCGAGCTGCTTGGATCAAAGCTTCCATCGGCGTTGATATTTTTTGGCGCGAGTGCGGCATCGCTAGGCAATATGATTTCGCAATTTTTTTGCCGCTCGGCGTCCGCCTCTAACTCGCGAGCTATCTGCAACTCGTTCTGTGAGAAGCTGTTTGCGAAACTGTTTGCTAAGTTTTTATTTTCCAACATATTACCCAACCTACCTTTAACCGCGAGCATGCAGTTAGCCATATTGCCGCCAAGCACCAGCGCCGAGCAGCGCTTTAGCAACGATCGCAGTAGCATTATTTTTGTGGAGACTTTTGCTCCTCCCAACAGCGCGATATTTTTCTGCTCGCCGAGCTCTAGTAGCGGCAGTAGCCGTTCGAGCTCACCTTCGAGCGAGCAACCGACATAGGAGGGCAATAGGGTCGTGATTGCGCTGGTGGATGCGTGCGCGCGGTGGCATACCGAGAAAGCGTCGTTGACGAAGAGCTCTGCTTTGGCAGCGAGGTTTGCGGCGAACTCTATCGAGTCTTGCTCTTCACCCTTATGGAAACGCAGATTTTCGAACAATCCTATGGCTTTTTTTTCGGCTGTTTTTTCGGCTGTTTTTTCGGCTGTTTTTTCGCCCCCAGCGCGTCTTGTGCTGCCTGCTCCTAGCCGAGCGAGCGTTGCTTGATCGAGCGCGCCGCTTTTTTGGCTATCTCCGAGGAAGATAACCTCGCGCTGCCATCTTCTCTCTAGGTGCGGTAGCAGACGTTGTAGCGACAGCTCCTCTCGGCGCTCGCCCATCGGACGCCCGAGGTGCGAGCAGAGTATCAGTGGCTGCGGTGAGACTTGCTCGATTAGCGGTATCACCGCGTCGATGCGAGCGAGGCTTAGTGGCTCGGCTATGGCTGCCTGTCGCTGCTCGAGACTGTGGCTTGCCAGAGGCACATTCAAATCGATGCGCGCGAGAACTACTTTACCAGCCTCCAGTCCTCGAGCTCGTTTAGCTTTCTCGAACAGCGGTAGCTCTGCGAGCGATGTGGCTGCGATTTTAGCACTCGATGCGGGCGGGCGGCTATAGGTGCTATGAGAGAGACTAGGCATGTTAGCCATGCTAGACTTTTTCGCGCTAGTTGTGAATTAGAGTTTCGCTATTTCCTGTCAAGCGAGCACTAGCTATTTAGAGACTAGTATTGGCGATGCTTTAGGGCTATAGTCTTGACGATTATAGGAAGGCTAGTGCCTACTATTTATACGGAGGGTTGGCAGAGTGGTAATGCAACGGATTGCTAATCCGTCTACCCTTCCCGGGTAGCGGGGGTTCGAGTCCCCCACCCTCCGTAGCTTGTATTTTTGGTTGCATAAATAAAAACTTGTTGACATAATTTTATCTAAGTGTTTCATTGTTGAGGTTCAGTATGAATCCAGCAATTTAGAGAGGTGCTATAATGGCAAAGGATGTAATCAGCGTAGTGGTATTTAAAGATGGCTGGGGAGTTAAGGAAAGTGATAGCGGTCGCATTGTCAGGCTGTTCCCCAAGAGAGAAGAGGCTATAGAGTTTGCTGAGAAACTAGCGAAAGAGAAGGGCTTTGAGGTCTCTATCGAAGACGGTTTTGACTAGTGGTTGCTCGGAGGGGAGGGGAGGACTCCGCGTCCCCCCCCCTCTCCGTTGCATTATATTCTGCATTATATTCTTGGCAAACAAAACTGGCAGTGTTACGATGTTGTAATGAAAATGAATCGAGCGTTGCTACACCGCCAAAAGTTACTTTTGGCTTTGCTACAAACACTAGGTGGTAGAGTAGCAAAAACGGATTTTCAAAAATATCTATTCTTATTTAGTGAAAATTATCAAGAACACAAAAGTTATGAGTTTGTCCCACACCAGTATGGATGCTTTTCCTTTCAATCGTATGCTGACCGCAGGAAACTAAAAAGCATTGGCATACTAAAAGAAGCTGATGAGTGGGAGCTTGTTGATAAAGATAAAGACCACTTGTCTGAAATACCAATTGCAACACGCAAACAATTATCTTTATTTAAAAGTAATTATTTTGGTGTACAAGGAAACAAACTTATCCGATTAGTCTATCAAAAGTATCCATACTACGCCATCAACAGTTTGATTGCTGAAGAGCATGCGGAACCTGATACGTTAAAAACAATTAATGAAAGCAAGCCAAAAGATAATAAATCTAAATTCTTTACTATTGGTTATGAAGGTAGCACTATAGACAATTACATTAATAGGCTAATAAAAAATAATATTAAATTGCTCTGCGATGTCCGCAAAAACCCAATTAGCCGTAAATATGGTTTTTCTAAGAATAATCTTTCTAAAATATTAAAAAAATTTAAAATAGAATACATACATATTCCAGAACTTGGAATTACTTCAGAAAAGCGCCAGGGGTTAATCTCTCAGGCAAATTACGAACATCTTTTTAAAGACTACGAATATACCACATTAAAGCAAAGCGTACATATTCTTGATAATTTTTATAAACTTCTAAAGCAACACAAAAGAATAGCCATCACATGCTTTGAGGCAGACCATAGTATGTGCCATAGAAGTCGTATCGCTAAGGCGCTAAGCAAACGTAATTGGTGGAAGTATAAAATCGCTCATGTTTGAATAGAGGTAAGTAATGCTAAAAGAAAGAATCCTGATAGCTGTTAAAACTTATCCAACAATATCTCGTACGTACGGAGAAGTTGCTTGCACAGCAGGATTTAAAGAGGATGGGTCTTGGATACGTCTTTTCCCCATTCCATTTCGCCATTTAAAAAAAAAATTGCGTTTTCATAAATACCAATGGATAGAAGCATCTATTGCTAAAAACGAAAAAGACAAAAGACCAGAGAGCCATCGTGTTATAGATATAGATAATATATCTGTGCAACAAAAAATTAATACCCATCATCAATGGGAGAGAAGACGTAATTTAGTTTTCAAGAAAGAAAATATCTACACAAGCATAAAGACTATAATTTCTCTAGCGCATGAAAACAAAAAATCTCTAGTTATATTTAAACCAAAGAAAATTATTAATTTTGAAATTAAAAAAATAGAATCATCTCATACAAAAAAGAAAATAGACTCAATGATTAATAGATTGAATCAACATGGCTTGTTTGAAAATCATAATCTTGATGATTTTCAAATGATGCCAAAGCTTGACAAAAAATTCTCTTATACCTTTGAGGATGACGAAGGTAAAAAAAGTAAGCTAATGATAGAAGATTGGGAAATCGGGCAATTGTATCTAAATTGTCTTGCTAAATACAAAGATGACAGCAAAGCAGCCTATAAAGTAAAGGAAAAGTATTTGCATGACTTCGCGCAAAAAAAAGATTTGTATCTCTTTCTTGGAACTGGATACGAAAGCCATCTTCGTAGATGGCCAAGGGAGAATTTTGCTTATATCATAAAAAATCTAGTTGAGGGTCATCTCGATGTCAGCTT
>JABAAS010000068.1 GCA_014238625.1 Alphaproteobacteria bacterium
CTATGCTATGGATGAGGCTTGTATATGGAGGATTTTATCCTATGCCCTCGCGCACTTTGTTGCCTATTTCGGACCCTTTTCGTTTTTTGCGCCTATCTCGGGCTGATTTGCCTTTGCTTCCGCGTCCGGAGACCTCTGAGTTGACTCGTCTTTTGACTGGCACGGACCATAAGGAGGAGTCTTTGTCTCTTTCTGTTGTTGAGGAGCGTCCTCTATCTATTTATTTAAACAGTCGCGAGGTTATCACGCAGATGACGGTTGGCGACCACCCTGAGTATTTAGCGTTAGGTTTTTTGAAGAATCAGGGATTTTTATCGAGCACGAATCCGGTTACTTCTGTTGAGTATCACGCTGATTTATCTACGGTTGTTGTTCGGACAGCTTCGGAGAGTGACCTAGAAGATAAGTTGCGCCATCAGGTACGGACTTCTGGCTGCGCGCAGGGTAGCATGTTTTCTTCAGCGCTTGAGAAGGTTGAGGAGCTTAGTTTTCCTTTGTCTTGCAGCCGAGTTTCGACGAGTATTTTCTACCATATTCAACATCAGGTTAACCGCCTGCCGAGTCTTTACTTGAAGGCGGGCGCGATACATGGCTGTGCTCTTTTTCGAGGCGAGGATTTGCTAGTCTACCTAGAGGATGTTGGCAGACATAACGCTGTAGACAAGATAGCTGGCTATATGCATGTTGAGTCTATTTCTGGACTGGATAAGATATTTTATACGACTGGTCGTTTGACTTCAGAGATGGTAATCAAATGTGGATTTATGGGTATACCGATTCTCCTATCGCGTTCTGGCTTTACGGCTTGGGGAGTATCTTTGGCTCGCAGTATGGGTTTGACTTTGGTGGGTCGCCTTCGCGGCAAACGTTTTGTTATTTTGTCTGGAGTAGAGAGGGTAGATTTCGACCATTCTTCGAGCGATTTTTCGTATGAAGATTCTCGCCATAGACGCAAGGGTTCTTCAAAGGGTTCTTCGTCGGACTAGTTTCTTTAGCTTTTCTGTTTTTCGTTCCATTCGGCTGTTACTTTTGCAGAGTATCGAGCGGTAATGGGTTCGATGAGGAAAGCGATAGCGAGGAATAGGAAGGGACGGAAGAACATCAGCCATGCTCCGACTTTCCACCACCAATGAGTTTTTGTTGCCTGCTTCATGATGAGTGGTTGGCTAGCTGCAGCGAGAGCAGCGATAGCGATAGCGGCGAGTATAGCGAGCCACAACCTTCTTTTTTGCGGATTTTTCAACCTTTCCCGTAGGTCTATTCTGATTCGTTTGTTTATGAGAATAAGTATCAATAGTAAGGTAGCTGGTATTTGATATGCGAAGCTGAGTATTAACAATCGCCATGGGTTTTCGCATGCTGCCCATCCGATTTCGAATTTATTGTATTTTTTGGAGCAATCGATTTTTTTTATTTTATTGGCATTTTCTCCTAACTCGAGAGTTTCGCCTTGTGTTCTCAATAAGAATCTATGTTTTGCGTGGTTTATGAAATCGGCGTTGATTGCGCTTGCTTGCCAATAGTGTAGAGCGAAAGCGGCGATGAATCCTAATACTATTGCGAAGGAGCATGTTGTTTGCCAGACGAGGAATTTTTTAATTTTCCATTTTTCTTTAACGGCGTACCAGAAGATGGGTATAGTAGTAGCGACCATGACGGTTGGTAGCATATCGTATCCGAGTCCGAAGAGTATTTTAGCGGATATAGCAACAGCCGCGCTACTTGCGATGATGAGTAGAGTTTTCGCGGCATATTTCGAATTATTTTTTTTTCGCCATTTGCTCTGCATTAGGAATGCTACGATAAGGAATGGTAGTAACCAGAAGAAGGGTTTGTATAGTACGCTGCGTCCTATATTGTATATTAGAGTTGGAGCTATGGGAGATAGTATAGTTGCGGCGCCGACGAGTATTGCGGCGAAGAGGTTAACTTCTCGTAGTATCCATAGACATAATAGGCAAATAGCTATTGAGATTGAGAAAGCTGCGACGGCTCGCAGGGTCCATAATCCGATGAATATGCGATCTTT
Organism: Alphaproteobacteria bacterium; assembly: GCA_014238625.1. Lineage (GTDB taxonomy): Bacteria > Pseudomonadota > Alphaproteobacteria > JABAAW01 > JABAAW01 > JABAAW01. Next base: position 2,030 of record JABAAS010000068.1, read on the forward strand.
GCTATTTTTAGCGATACTTTGCGATATTCTCCAGAAGGGGTATAGCAATAATGTATCGAGTCCTGGCGCGGATATGTATGGAGGATGTTTTTTGTGATAATTTTCGAGTCCCTGTTTTCCTTCTTCTTGTAGCTTTTGGTATGCTTTTTTTGTTCGATAGCAGCCGGCTTCGCTATCGTTCCAAGCATCGGCGATGAATCCTCCCCTTGCCCATAGCCCATTGTAATCTTTTGCCATCATAGTGCGTACGACTCTACTTTCTTCGCAAAGATCGAACCACTTGTCGTAGTTAGGCAGAGCGAATAACCCGAACATACTAGCGAGGAAGCAGGCTAAGAATAGTATAGCGAATGTTATTTTTTCGATTTTATACATAGTGGCAAGAGACAAGCTTCGAGTTTTTTTTTGTTTATCTTATTTTCTGTTTTTCATTCCATGCGGCTGTTACTTTTGCGCAGTATCGAGCGGTAATGGGTTCGATGAGGAAAGCGATAGCGAGGAATAGGAAGGGACGGAAGAACATCAGCCATGTCCCAATTTTCCACCACCAATGTATCTTTGTTGCCTGCTTCATGATCAGTGGTTGGCTAGCTGCTGAGAGAGCAGCGATAGCGATAGCGGTTAGTATGGCGAGCCACAATCTTCTTTTTTGCGGATTTTTCAGCCTTTTCCGTAGGTCTATTCTGATTTGTTTGTTTATCAGAATAAGTATCAATAATATGGTAGCTGGTATTTGATATGCGAAGCTGAGCATTAGCAATCGCCATGGGCTTTCGCATGCTGCCCATTCGTTAGGTTTGAGGTTAGTGTATTTTTTGGAGCAATCGATTTCTTTTATTTTATTGGCGTTCTCTGCGCGGTTGCTCGCAATGCCTTGTGTTCTGAACAAGAATTTGCTTTTTGCGTGATTTATGAAATCGGCGTTGATTGCGCTTGCTTGCCAATAGTGGAGAGCGAAGGCGGCGATGAATCCTAATACTATTGCGAAGGAGCATGTTGTTTGCCAAACGAGGAATTTTTTAATTTTCCATTTTTCTTTAACGGCGTACCAGAAGATGGGTATAGTAGTAGCGACCATGACGGTTGGTAGCATATCGTATCCTAGTCCGAAGAGTATTTTAGCGGATATAGCACCAGCCGCGCTGCTTGCGATGACGAGTAGATTTTTCCAAGCATATTTCGAGTTATTTTTTTTTCGCCATTTGCTCTGCATTAGGAATGCTACGATCAGGAATGGCAGGAACCAGAAGAAGGGTTTGTATAGTACGCTACGCCCCATATTGTATATTAGAGTTGGAGCTATGGGAGATAGTATAGTTACGGCACCGACGAGTATTGCTGCGAAGAGGTTAACTTCGCGTAGTATCCATAGGCAAAATAGGCAAATAGTTATTGCAGTTGAGAAAGCTGCGACGGTTCGCAGGGTCCATAATCCGATGAATATGCGGTCTTTGCTATTTTTAGCGATATTTTGGGATATTCTCCAGAATGGGTATAGCAATAATGTATCGAGTCCTGGTGCGGATATGTATGGAGGATGGCTTTTATGATAATTTTCGAGTCCCTTTTTTCCTCTTTCTTGTAGTTTTCGGTGATCTTCTTTTGTTTTATAGCATCCGAGCTGGCTATAGTCCCAAGCATCAGCGATGAATCCCCCTCTTGCCCATATTCCATTGTAATCTTTTGCCATCATGGTACGCACGACTCTACTTTCATCGCAAACATTTATACTCAGCCACTTGTCGTAGTTAGGCAGAGCGAACAACCCGAAGATACTAGCGAGGAAGCAGGTTGTGAATAGTAGTGCGAATGTTATTTTTTCGATTTTATACATTTTGCAATTACTTTATGATTCATTTTTTTATATTGTTAATTTTATTGTATTTTAATTTGAGGCTTAAAGTTTTATAATGGCTGATGATAGCGTTATTGGCAATAGCAGTTTTGCGATATTGGCGGGCGGCCGAGCTTCACGCATGCGCGCGAGCGGCACTAGTTCGGTTAGTGTTTCGGTTAGTAGTATTGCGAGCAGTTTAGATAGTAATACTTTAGATAAATGCCTTCTTTCTGTGGGCGGCAAGACTATCCTAGAGCGTATAGTATGGCGTTTAAGCTCGAGCGATTTTTCTTCGAGCGCTCTTAATGCGAACGGCGAGCTTTCTCGTTTTACTGAACTTTCACGCCAATATGGACTAAATTTGGTTAGGGATTTATCACCTTCTGTTGAGGATACTGCATCCCCTAGCTCGCCATCGCCCGAGCAAAGCTGTAATTCTCTTTTGGGACCTTTGGCAGGCTTGCTATCGAGTCTGCGCTGGGCTCGTAGCTGTGGTTCGCGCTGGCTATTGACTGTTCCTGGCGATTGTCCATTTCTTCCGCGCGACTTATTTTCACGCTTGAGTTCTTGCCAGTCTTCGAGTGGTTCTTTGATCACCTGCGCCAGTTCGCGCCAGGGTAATGGCGAGCTTCGCAGGCATCCAGTTACTGCCTTGTGGGATACTTCTTTACACGATGACTTGGCTACTAGCTTGTTTTCGGAGGGTATTCGCAAGATTGATCTGTGGACGAGCAGACACACTATTGCAATTGAGGAATGGGATTCTCCGTTAGATTTTTTTTTCAATGTTAACGACCGAGCGGATTTAGCGCGAGCGAATTTTTTAGCGCGCACGGATTTTCGATAGAGCTGTTTATTATTTGCGAATATTTTTTTTGCAGTCGAGCTTGTAGTTGACATAGTATGTTGCTGGTGTTATTCGACACCTATCCGTATCTATCCGTTTATGGATGGAAGCTAACGAAACTTAATTAATAAGGAGGAACGGAGATGTGCGTTGAAGGTTGCATGACTCATGTACGCTCACGCTTGAATAGCGATGGGTCTTTAGAAAACAAAAATATCGGCACCGCGAGCATTAGCAAGAGCTTTGCTAAGAGCTGTGATAATAGTCCATCGCGGCGTAATTTTTTACAAGGCTTGGCGGGAGGCAGTCTTTCTGCTGTGCTGGCGATGGGGGCATTTTCTTCGCGCTCTGCGTTGGCGATGGAGAGTGGTGATTCACCGGACAATTCATCTAACAGGCGTAGAGGCAAGAAGCGCCTACTCAGACGAGGCATCAGGAGTGTAGTTGATTTGACTCATAGCTTTGATAGCAGTTTTCCGACTTTTGGTGGTTCGTCTGGCATTTCGTCGAAGAAGCTAGCGGACTTTTCGAAGAACGGCTACAATGTATACGAGCATAAGATATTTGAGCATGCTGGTACGCATATAGACGCGCCGCTTCACTTTTCGCAAGATGGGGCGAGCGTTGACGAGATATCTGTTGAGCAACTAGTGGCGCCTCTAGTAAAGATTGACATTCGCGAGCGCGCTACTACGGACTCGGACGCGCAGTTAACGCCGGACGATTTGCGAGCTTGGGAGAAGAAGCATGGCAAGATACCTAAGGGAGCTTGCGTAGCGCTGGATAGCGGTTGGGATAGTTTTGTTGGAAGCAAGAAGTTTCGCAACGCGGACAAGAAGGGAGTGATGCACTTTCCTGGCTTTCATGTTGATGCTGTAGCGTTTTTGTTAGAATCTCGAGATGTTTCTGGGATAGCGGTTGACACGCTTTCGCTGGACTATGGTCGTTCGCAGGATTTTGCTGTTCACTATGCGTGGTTACCGCGAGGCAAATGGGGCTTGGAATGCGTAGCGAATTTATCGAGTTTGCCGGCGAAGGGAGCGGTTTTGATTGTTGGAGCTCCGAAATGGCGAGGAGGCAGTGGTGGTTTGACGCGAGTTACTGCTTTGCTGTGATTTTTTTGCGAGGTTTCGGTGTTATAGCTAGCGGGGTTTTCTAGGTATATTGTCTAGGGATAGAAGCGATCGAGTTATTCTGAGCTTGCAAGGGGTTAGCAAGGATTTTGCTCAGGGTCGCAGGCTTTTAGATAATTTGACACTTGGCTTTTTTGCGGGAGCGAAGATAGGCATTCTTGGGATTAACGGTAGTGGCAAGTCTTCGCTTTTGCGCATTATGGCAGGCGAGGACAAGAGCTTCAGCGGCGAGTTGCGTCTTGAGAAGGGTATGCGAGTTGGCTATTTAGCGCAGGAGCCGTACTTATCATCGGACAAGAGCGTCTCCTCTACGATTATGGAGGGTTTAGCTGATAAGCAGGGATTACTGGATCGTTTTAACGAGGTTTCGAGCAGCTTATGCGCGTCTGATTTGTCGGAGGATTTAATGTCTTCACTTTTAGAGGAGCAATCGAGCCTGCAGGAGCGTATTGATTCTGTTGATGGTTGGAATTTAGCGAATGAGGTAGAGGTAGCGTCGGAGGCATTGCGTTGTGCGGAGGGTGATTCATTAGTTGGCACATTGTCTGGCGGCGAG
>JABAAS010000069.1 GCA_014238625.1 Alphaproteobacteria bacterium
CGATTGACACAGCCGAGCCTGAATTTTCTGCATGGCGTTGGTTACCATTAGTTGATCTGACAGCCTCGATTGTTCCTTTCAAGGCGGAGGTTTATGCTTCTGTTGTTTCTTTTGCGCAAGATTTTCTTTCGTCCAGAGCAGAGGAGCCGATGTTAGATAGGGTTACAGATTAGTTTGTGTTAGACCTTGCGACTCCATTGCCCAAGCCGCGCGATAGAGCGGGACAAGCGAACTATACGCTACATTCAGACTACCATCCGTCTGGTGATCAGCCACAGGCTATCAGGGAATTAGTTTCGAGTTTGACTTCGTTGAATCGAGATCAGGTTTTGCTAGGTGTCACTGGTTCTGGTAAGACATTTACGATAGCGCATGTTATCCGCGAGCTACGCCGCACGGCATTAGTTTTAGCACCGAATAAGACATTGGCAGCGCAGCTTTACGGAGAACTGAAGGGATTTTTTCCAGCAAACGCTGTTGAGTATTTTGTTTCCTACTACGATTACTATCAGCCTGAGGCTTATGTTGCGCGTTCGGATACTTACATAGAGAAGGAAGCGACGATCAACGAGCAGATAGATCGCATGCGCCATAGTGCTACGCGTGCGTTGTTAGAGCGTACGGACACGATTATAGTTGCCTCTGTTTCGTGCATTTATGGTTTGGGAGCTGTTGAGACTTACGCTCGTTTAGTGATTGATCTTGTTTCTGGCGAGCGTTTTGAGCAACGTAAGCTGTTACTAGACTTAGTATCGCTTCAGTATAAACGCAATGATCATGATTTTCAGCGAGGCACTTTTCGCGTTCGTGGTGATCGTGTAGATATTTTTCCGAGTCATCTTGAGGACTGCGCTTGGCGAGTTTGTTTTTTTGGTGATGATATAGAGCGTATAGATTCGTTCGATCCATTGACTGGCTCTTTGTTGGAATCGCTTTCGCGTATCAGAGTTTATGCAAATTCGCACTATGTGACCCCTCGCCCGACACTTCGTCGTGCTATGGAGAGCATCCGTGTAGAACTAGCGGAGCGTTTGGCATCACTGAATTCAGACGGTAGATTGCTAGAGGCTCAGCGACTAGAACAGCGTACTAATTTTGATTTAGAGATGCTAGAGACGACGGGTATTTGTCAGGGCATAGAGAATTACTCTCGTCACTTAACTGGTCGCGAAGTTGGCGAGCCGCCTCCGACTCTTTTCGAGTATTTACCGCCGGATGCTTTGTTAATTGTTGATGAGAGCCATGTGACGGTACCGCAACTAGGCGGAATGTATCGAGGTGATTTCAGTCGCAAATCTACGCTCAGCGAGCATGGCTTTCGTCTTCCTTCTTGCATGGATAATCGCCCATTAAAGTTTGAGGAATGGACGAGCATGCGCCCGCAAACAATTTTTGTATCTGCGACTCCTGGCGATTGGGAGACTGAGCGTTCTGGTAATTTTGTTGTAGAGCAGATTATCCGTCCTACTGGTTTGCTTGATCCTGAGTGTTTTGTGCGCCCTTCTGAGAATCAGGTAGACGACTTGATATCGGAATGTCGTTCTTGTGCGGATAAGCAGCATCGAGTTTTGGTAACGACTTTAACGAAACGCATGGCTGAGGACTTGACGGAGTATTTATCGGAGGCTGGTTTGCGCGTGCGCTATTTGCATTCAGATATCGACACATTGGAGCGAATAGCGATTATCACGGATTTGCGTCGCGGAGTTTTTGACATTTTGGTAGGCATTAATTTATTGCGAGAGGGTTTAGACATCCCCGAATGTTCGTTAGTTGTCATTTTGGATGCGGACAAGGAGGGTTTTTTGCGTTCGAAACGCTCTCTGATTCAAACGATAGGTCGCGCAGCGCGTCATGTTGACGGTCGAGTTATTTTATACGCAGACAAGCGAACAGCTGCGTTGGATTATGCTCTTGAGGAGACGCAGAATCGTCGGGAGAAGCAGCTAGCTTATAACTTAAGTTGTGGCATCACGCCTCGTAGCATTAAGAAATCGATCAACGAGATTTTAGCATCGAGTAGCGAGCAAGATCGCATAACCCTTAGCGAGCAGGAAGATATTCCCGATGTTGCTCGCACGACCGCATTAGGAGATTACTTGAAGGTTTTGGAAAAGGGTATGCGCTCGCATGCCAGCGAGATGAATTTCGAACGAGCGGCACTACTCCGAGATGAGATAGGTAGACTTAGCGGCAAGGATTTTTCGATGCCTCTTTCGGTTTTGGATATAGACCGTGGCATATTAGACGAGTGCCTAGATCGTCTAGGAGCGATAGGGAAGGGTAGTGGCAAGAAGAGTATAAGTGTTAAAAATATATCGAGGGATGCGAGAAAGCAGGGAAGAGCTGCGCAAAGATAGTTATTATTTCTTTGCTGTTGCTTTTTTTGGTGTAGCCCGCATCCATAGCAATAGCACCACCACGACTCCTCCAGCGAGCGCAACTGAGGCAATTTCGTTCAACATACGGTTGTTTTGCACAGCCCATAGAGTTAGCAAGACCAAGCAACTATTTGCGATAGCGACAGCCTTCGCTATCGAGTCGTGGCTCCGTCCTTTTTGCAAGGCTATTTTATAAAAATGTTTTTTGTGTGGCTTCCACCACTTCTCTCTACGCACTATGCGCAGCAACAGAGTTAGACCGGCGTCGCAGTAATAGTACATAGGCAAGATTACGGAGGCTTCCCAGTAACCGTAGCTACTGCATAGTAATATTAGGCAAGCAAGGAAAAACCCAATTGGCACGCTACCTGCGTCGCCTAGAAATATTTTTGCTGGATGCCAATTACAAAACAGAAAACCAATTGCTGTAGCCATAAGAATCATAGCAGGGAATCCTATTTCGATGAAGAAATATAAATCTTTAGTAACGAGTGTTATTGCCGCCAAACCGAATGCAATTGCAATAGTTTGCACTGCGCTCATTCCGTCGGAGCCGTCCATAAAATTGAAGAAATTTGTGAAGGTTACAATAAATAAGAATGCAAACAATTGATCTAGCCAGAAAGGCGCATATCCTAAGAGTATATCACCTGGCAATGCTTTAGTAATTAGCAGAGCGGCGATTATTTGCACTGCCAGCCGATATACAACGCCCTTTGGTTTCATGTCATCGGTGAAAGACGAGAATGATAGAACGAGTAGCAAGAGCAAAAATGAGAAAGAATGAGTTAAGCCGCTAGTAAGCAAAATCAAAGACGAGAAAGAATATGTTATATCTAGAATAGGAGGGAAGATTGGCAACCATGTTATTGGGAAGAATTTTTCTATCAGCAGTGCGCTAACTATCACAAGTACGATGACTCCTCCTGCGCCATGCGGTATTTTGCCTTTATGATTAGAGGAATCATTAGGTATGGCGAAGCATTTGTATTTTTTTAGGAACGGTATTGATGCGATGATCAAGCTATAGGTTGTCACCGCAAGAAACGAGACGACTGCTATTAGGAAAGCGGCGGGCGAGAAGAAAATGTCAGCGAGTAATGCCATAACGGAAGTGTATATATTACTTGATCATTATAAAATAGCTAATAATACAAATAGCAAAGACATTTAACGAATAGCTAATAATCGCATGCTTTCTTTTGCCACTACCTTTGCAATTGCCTTTTCATTGATATTAATGTTAATACAGAGTCTTACACATATCCTTGCACATAGCCTTTCACTTGCGTGAGCGAAGATAGGCATAATGGCTTTTGACTTTATAGAGGAGATATTTCCCATGGTAGAAAAAATAACGAAGAAATCAGTTTTTCTGAATAATAGCGTAGCTCGCTTTTTTACGCGTAACAAACGAACCAGCATAGTTGCGACCTGTAGCTTGGCATTTGTAGCGACTTGCGTTTTTGTATTTGTTGCGGTTTGTTGCTTGTTTTATCCTAGCTCTGCTGGCGCGGAAGAGAAAGGCAAAGTCCTTGCGATTACGGACATCGTAGAGCATCCTGCATTAACGGCAGTGAGGGAGGGTATTTTGGAGACCCTAGCGGAGAAAGGTTTTGTAGAGGGAGAGAACTTGACGGTTATCTACGAGAGTGCGCAGGGCAATGTTGCGACCGCGCAGCAGATAGCCGATTCGTTTGTTTCTAAGAAACCTGATGTAATAGTCGGTATAGCTACACCTTCTGCGCAAGCGTTAGTTGGAGCTACTCGTAAAATCCCGATAGTTTTTTCTGCTGTCACGGACCCGGTAGGAGCAGATTTGATTCCGCAAATGAGAAAGCCCGGAGGCAATGTTACTGGCGTTAGCGATCTCTCTCCGATCGACAAACACCTTAAGCTTATTCGCAAGATTACGCCGAAGGTGCGCACATTAGGAGTTATCTACAATGCTGGCGAGGCGAACTCTGTTTCGCTAGTCAAACTGATTCGCGAGTATTCTAGTAAGAACAAACTAGAGATAAAAGAGGCGACGGTTGCGAAATCATCAGAGGTTTCACAAGCGACGCAAAGTTTGGTTGGTAAGGTAGATGCGCTTTATGTTCCGACGGACAACACGGTTGTCTCTGCTTTTGAGTCTGTAGTTCGAGTAGCGAGCGAGGCGAAGCTAGCTATTTATGCAGGCGATACGGATAGCGTTAACCGCGGAGCTTTAGCGGCACTAGGCTTTAACTATAAGGATGTTGGCAAGCAGACGGGAGAGATTGTTGCCAGAGTTCTTAAGGGTAAAAAAGCTGGCTCGATCAACGCGGAGGGCGTTGAGATTACCGAGCTTTACTTGAATCAAGGTAAGGCTGACGAGCTTGGCATCAAGTTTGGTAAGAAGCTACTTAAAGAAGCGAAGAAAGTGGTGCGCTAGCGCTGTTGCTGCACCGACAACAAAGAAACTACTTTTGCTCCCCTGTCTCTCTTGTCCGTGCGCCGCGAGCGGTTGCACGATGAGGGGCAGGGGTTTAGTTATTTTAGTATTTCAGAGCTCTAGCAAGGTGCGGGAAGTGGGGAGTAGAAGTTAGTGAGTGCGATAGCCTTTGCGGGAGCTTTAGAGTTAGGATTTCTCTATGGTATTGTTGCTGTAGGAGTTTTTCTTTCGTTTCGCATATTTAATTTTCCCGACCTTACTGTTGACGGCAGTTTTCCTCTAGGTGCGGCTGTTGCTGGAGTTTTGCTAGTTTCTGGTTGGGGAGGCGTATTGGGCGCGTGGTTCAGCCTTTTTCTTGCTTTAGTTGCGGGTTTTTTAGCGGGTTTTACGACTGCGTGGCTTAACCAGCGTTTTGGCATTTTGCACCTTCTTGCCTCGATACTTACGATGATGGCACTTTACTCGATTAATTTGCGTATTATGGGTAGACCTAACATCGCTCTTTTGAGCAAAGACACGATAGTCGAGTCTTTTCCAGACATCGCCTCTTTATATAAGGGGCCTATGGTTATGTTATTTTTTGCGTTGCTAGTTTTTGTGGCGCTTGCGTATTTTTTATCGACCAGACAGGGTTTGAGTTTTCGCGCGACTGGAGCCAATCCTCGCATGGCTCTTTCGATGGGAGTTTCGGTTCGCCATTGCACATATTGGGGATTAGGCATATCGAACGCTCTTGTTGCTTTAGCGGGAGCATTATTTGTTCACTTGAATCGCTTTGCGGATGTTACTTTAGGTTTTGGAGTTATCATATTAGGTTTAGCGGCGGTTATTTCTGGCGAGAGTCTTCTTCGCCCGAGGGGTATTATTTTAGCGATTTTGTCTTGTTTTGTAGGAGCTGTTCTTTATCGTTTAGTAATTGCTTGGGCATTGAACGCGGACTTTTTAGGTTTTCGCGCCTCCGACTTGAATTTTTTAACTGCGTTGCTAGTTGCGCTAGCTCTGATAGCTCCTCGCTTAGGTTTAGGTATTAATCTCCGTACCAAGTTGAGAAGTATTGTAAGAAAGTAGTTTAGTGATAGAGCTATCATCGGTTTCTGTTCGTTTTGGTATTGGCACGCCGCTATCGGTTTGCGCTTTGGACGGCTTGAGTTTATCGGTTAGTCGAGGTGAGTTTATTTCGGTTATAGGTTCGAACGGAGCTGGCAAGTCTACGCTTCTTAGCTGTTTAGCGGGCGATGTTTCAGCCAGCGATGGTCGAGTTATAATAGACGAGATAGATGTCACGCACATTCCGACCGAGCGTCGAGCGAGTTTAGTTTCGCGAGTTTTTCAGGATCCTTTGACTGGCACTTGTGGTTCTTTGACGATAGAGGAGAACATGGCTTTATCGATGGATAGGGGTAAGCGGCGAGGCTTTGATTTAGCTTTGAGTTCTCGCAAGCGAGCTCACTTTCGTTCTGAGTTGCGTCGTTTGGGCTTAGGATTAGAGGATAGGATGGGCGAGCGAGTAGATAGACTATCTGGCGGTCAGCGTCAGGCATTATCGTTATTGCTTGCGACTTTGTGCGAGGCACGAGTTTTTTTACTAGA
>JABAAS010000006.1:0-219 GCA_014238625.1 Alphaproteobacteria bacterium
GTCGAGCGATCCATAACGATGACGGCTCCTGTTCCTAGTCCGCTATCAAGTTCTTGCAGGGATTCGTAGTCCATAAGTGCATTTTCACAAAGAGAGCGATGGAGTAGAGGTACGCTAGAGCCACCAGGAATCACAGCTAAAAGATTATCCCAGCCCCCCCGTACGCCGCCGCCGTATTGTTCGATCAGCTCTTTCAGCGGTATCGACATAGATTCCTCG
>JABAAS010000006.1:229-5510 GCA_014238625.1 Alphaproteobacteria bacterium
CCATGGTTGCCCGCTCGCCCGAAAGAAGAGAACCACGATGCACCACGCCGCAGAATTGTCGGCACAACCGCGATGGTTTCTACATTGTTGACAGTGGTAGGGCAACCGTAGAGCCCGACGCCCGCAGGAAAGGGAGGTTTTAGGCGAGGTTGTCCTTTTTTGCCCTCCAAGCTTTCCAGTAACGCGGTTTCCTCACCGCAGATATAGGCACCAGCTCCGCGGTGTAGGAAAAGATCTAGGTCGTATCCGCTTTTAGCCGCGTTCTTACCCAGCAGCCCATCCTCGTATGCCTCATCGATAGCTTTTTGCAAAACTTCAGACTCACGCACGAACTCTCCGCGGATGTAGATATAAGCACGATGGGCGCCCAGAGCAACGCTCGCCAGAAGGCAGCCCTCTAGCAGACGATGAGGGTCAAAGCGAATCATGTCGCGGTCTTTGCAAGTGCCAGGTTCTGACTCGTCTGCATTGACTACTAAGTACGAAGGAAGTTCAGATGACTGCGGCATGAAAGACCATTTCAAACCAGTTGGAAAGCCAGCTCCACCACGCCCACGCAAGCCAGAGGCTTTCACCTCTTCGATTATTTTCTCCCTACCTTTCTTAACCAAGCTGGCGGTGTTGTGCCAAATTCCGCGCTTCTTGGAAGAGGCTAGATCTACGGGAGCTTGCCCATACAAGTTGGTGAAAATGCGGTCTTTATCGGAAAGCATCTACGACATCTCATAATCTGAGCGTTTGTTGATACCAGTCTCGCTACGCCCCATAGGCTCAGCTCCGCGCCGCATGATTTGCGAGCCAGCAGTTACAGGTTTGCCTGCTGCCAAGTTATCGAGAATCTTCTCAATATGCTCCTTCGACAAATCTTCGTAGAAATCATCGTTTATCTGCACAGCCGGCGCATTGGCGCAAGCACCGATGCACTCAACGCGAGAGAGCGTAAAGAGCCCATCCGAAGTGCTCTCGCCTATGCGAATGCCGAGTTTTTGCTCGGCAGCAGCTACTAGACTGTCGCTACCCCGCAGCATACAAGGGGTGGTCGTGCAACACTGCACATGGTATTTCCCTATCGGCTTACGATGGATCATGGTGTAGAAGCTCGCTATCTCTTCTAGTCGCATGCGTGAGATTTCAAGCATTTTAGCGATGCTGTCCATCGCCGCGTCCGTAACGCAATTCGTCTCAGAGTTTTGTCGTTGCGCGAGGTCGAGCAGCGCGAGTACCGCGCTTTGCTTCCGACTAGGTGGGTATTTGGCAAGCTCCTTCTTCGCGCGCTCGGCGAAGGCGGGGCGGAAAGAAAAGCTTGCGGGAGGTGTTTTAGAAGATGCCATGGTTTGTTTCAGGGTTTATTTCAGGGTTTACTCTAAGGTTTACTCTAGCGATCAATTTCGCCGAACACGATGTCGAGCGAGCCTAGCACCGCTACCGAATCTGCTAGCATGTGACCCTTGCAAAGCCTCTCTAGTGCTTGCAGATGGGCGAATCCGGGCGCGCGAATTTTGCAACGATAAGGCTTGTTGCTACCATCGGAGACTAAATAGACGCCAAACTCGCCCTTAGGTGCTTCAACAGCGCAATAAACCTCGCCCGCAGGCACATGGAAGCCTTCCGAGAAAAGCTTGAAGTGATGTATCATCGCCTCCATTTTTTCCATCATATCTTTGCGTTTAGGCGGAACGATCTTGTTATTGTCTATGCAAACCTCGCCTTGCGGCATTTTCTTAAGGCATTGTCGTATTAGCTCTAACGATTGGCGCATTTCTGCTACGCGCACTAGGTATCTATCGTAGCAATCGCCGTTTGTGCCAACGGGTATTTTGAATTCTAACTCTTCGTAGACAGCGTAAGGGGCGGATTTGCGCAAATCCCACGGCATGCCTGTCGCGCGTAGCATGGGTCCGCTGAAACCACAGGCGAGTGCTTCCTCGCTCGTGATGATGCCTATGTCGACAGAGCGTTGTTTGAAAATGCGATTACCAGTTAACAATGTCTCCATATCGTCTACGAATTTGGGAAACTCGTCAGCCCACGCGCTTATCTTATCTTCCAATCCTTCTGGTAGGTCTCGATAGACTCCACCTACGCGATAGTAGGCAGCATGCAGACGCGCACCAGAGGCGGCTTCGTAAAACTCCATTAACTTCTCGCGCTCTTCGTAGCCCCATAAAGCAGGGGTTAGAGCACCGACATCCATAGCGTAGCTGGTGATGCTCAAAAGATGGTTGAGTATTCTCGTTATCTCGTCGAACAGAACGCGCACAAATTGACCGCGGCGCGGTGGTGATATCTCAAGCAAGCTCTCGGCTGCTAGTACGAAGGCGTGTTCCTGACATAAGGGGGAGACATAGTCCAGCCGATCAAAGTAGGGAATCGCTTGCAGGTAAGTTTTATGCTCGATCAACTTCTCCGTACCGCGATGCAGCAACCCGATGTGCGGGTCTACGCGCTCGATCACCTCGCCGTCCATCTCCATAACCAATCGCAACACGCCGTGTGCAGCAGGGTGCTGCGGACCGAAATTCATCGTCATAGTGCGCAGAGTTGGGTCCTTTGCGGGAGTTGCTAGCTGGTCGGTGGCTTTGCTCACTGTGCTCTCATGTGGTTTTTGCGGCTTTTGGCTTATGATCGTCATCCGCCTCTAGCTCGCTGTTTTTAGCTAGCCCATCTTTAGCTAACCCATGAGCTAACCCATGCCATGGCATTAGCGTATCGTTTGTGCGGAGGTCTTGTGCCATCGATACTTTCTCGTGCAGAATTCGTCCTCGCTCGCTATCGTAGCGCACTTCTGTGTAGCCAGTTAGCGGGAAATCTTTACGCAAGGGATGTCCTTGGAAGCCATAGTCGCTCAGTAGCCGTCGAAGATCTGGATGATTCTCAAAACGAATCCCAAACATGTCCCAGCACTCGCGTTCATACCACGGCGCGCAAGGGAATACGGCATGCAACGAGGGGACAAATGAGGACTCATCCGCATCGACAATTAGTCGCAGACGCATATTATGCGTCGTGCTTAGCAGGTGATAGACGACCTCAAAACGCTGCGCTCGTTGCGGGTAATCGACGCCGCAAATATCGATCAACAGACGAAACAAGCATTGCCTATCATCGCGCAGAAACTTCGCAATGTCTGGCAAAGTTTCACTCAACTTTTTACTAGCACCTTCGCCTTGCTCCATCTCGCGCACGCGAAAGGCAAGCATTCGCGGGTCTCGCTCTTCGCGCGTAAGTCTACCTCGCTGCTTCGAGAGCAGATACGCCGCTAGCTCTTCTACTCCTTCGTCCTTCTCTTCTTTTTTTGCAACTGGTGCGTTCATCGGCGAAAGCGAGCAGTGCGCCGTATCTTTTTCTTGAGCTGCAGGATGCCATAGACAAGTGCCTCGGCGGTTGGCGGACAACCAGGCACATAAATATCCACCGGAACGATACGATCACAACCCCTTACTACAGAGTAAGAGTAGTGATAGTAGCCTCCGCCATTTGCGCAAGAACCCATAGAGATAACCCATCTCGGCTCTGCCATTTGGTCATAAACTTTGCGCAGAGCTGGTGCCATCTTATTCGTAAGCGTTCCCGCAACTATCATAACATCGGATTGACGCGGTGAAGCGCGCACAAAAACTCCAAAGCGGTCTAGGTCATAACGCGGCATATAGGCGTGAATCATCTCGACAGCGCAACAAGCGAGTCCGAATGTCATAGGCCACAGAGAGCCACTCTGTGCCCAACCGACTAGTTCGTCAAGTCGAGCGGTAACAAAGCCTCTTTGTTCGGCGTTCGGAACTACATCTATTAAGGTCTTTCTCGGAAGCGTCCTTAACTTGTTAGAAGTAGGGTGAGGTGTGGTCATAAAAGCTCTCTCAAATATATGTTCATCGCGTCTACAAGTTTCTCAAAAACGGGTTATTCCCAATCGAGCGCACCCTTGCGCCACTCGTAGAGGAAACCGATGCAAAGAATTAGTAGAAATACCATCATCGACCAAAAACCTAATAGCGACAAGTCGCGTAGGGCTAGAGCCCAAGGGAAAAGAAAGGCTACCTCTAGGTCGAAGACAATGAAAAGCAAAGTTATCAGATAAAATCTGATGTCGAAGCGCGAGCGCGAGTCGTCAAATCGCTCGAAGCCACATTCGTAGGCAGAAAGTTTCTCCGCATAAGGTGCTTTGCGCGATAATATAAAGTTCGCCAAAACGAAGATAAACGAAAAGCCAAAGGCAACCCCTAAAAAGACTATGGCCGCGAAGTATTCGTTGTAGAATGTCGATGGCATGTTCGTGCTAATGCTTAACGGCTAAAAGAGGAACAACAAAAGTTGCGCAAAAGTTGCGCAAAAGTTGCAGTAGAGCGAGAAAAGTAATTCTGAAGTTAACACTATAAAATACTCAAATAGGAAAATGCTTAATTAAATAGGTTTGGCAAATACATTGGCAATGGGATTTCACAAGAACTCGGTGCAAAAAAAGACTCTGCCTAAAAGAAGGATTCTGTATAAAAGTTTGTGTTTTGTGTTTTTCTATATGCAACATCTCGGTTATTTTTACATAGTACAGAGAATAAAAGCAACGCGGTAAGATTTTAAGTAACTATTCAGGTGAAAATTATATGGAGCCTTCAAAAGCGCAAAGCCTCAAGCGGAGAGAGGAGGTCGAGCAGTGGTTTCGCTCGCTGCGCGATAGGCTTTGCCACGAGTTGGAGGATGTTGAGGCATCACTCGTATCTAGCGACACTGGGCTCGCGGGCTCTCAAGATAGCTGTGCACACGATAAGCTCTTCCGCCGCAAGCTATGGCAACGCCAAGACGCACAGGAAAACTTAAAAGAAGATTCGCAAGAGAATCAGCAAGAGAATTCACAAGAGAATCAGCAAGACTTGCAGTCTGGAGTTGGCAGTGGCGGCGGTGGCGAGATGTCGATAATGCGCGGAGAAGTTTTTGAAAAAGTCGGCGTTAATATCTCAACCGTATATGGTACCCTAGTGCCAGAATTGCGCCCTGAGGTTAAAGGCTCGGCTACTGACGGGCGTTTCTGGGCGAGCGGGATTTCATTGGTCGCTCACCCTCGCTCCCCATTGGTTCCAGCCGCGCACTTCAATACTCGATACATTGAAAGTGCGCATGGTTGGTTTGGTGGTGGTGGCGATTTGACGCCAAACAGTCCCGATCCCGCTGCTCGTGAGATGTTTCACGCAGAGTTTCGACGCGTTTGCGATAAATACGACAAAGACCGCTATCGTGCCTACGCTAAGGCGTGCGACGATTATTTCTACATCCGCCATCGGCGTTG
>JABAAS010000006.1:5610-10039 GCA_014238625.1 Alphaproteobacteria bacterium
CTCAACGACAATTGGCAACGCGACTTTGCTTTCACACGCGATGTGGGTGAGGCGTTTTTAAATATCTTCCCCAAGATAGTGCGCGCAAGATTCGACAAGGATTGGAATGAGGAACAACGCGCGCAACAATTACGCGTGCGCGGTTACTATACAGAGTTCAATTTAGTATACGACCGCGGTACGCGTTTTGGTTTGCTGACGGACGGGAATCCCGAAGCGGTATTGATGTCGCTACCGCCGCTTGCAGCTTGGTGAAAACACAATCACCTTTGCTTGAACCTATATGGAGAGCGCAAGAGGCGGACATCGCTGGCTCTCCATTGCAAGACTTTTGCCAGCGTTTCACTAAATTTGAACGCGCGCCGCGAACGAAAGAGGAATACGAGCGTTTGTGGCGATGGTCGTTGGGCGAGGTAGAGGAATTTTGGGAGTCCGTATGGCGCTTCTCGGAGGTCATTGGCTCGATGGGCTCAAAGCCTTTTATCGATAAAGGAGCAGAGCTTATTGCAACGCGCTTTTTCCCGCGCGCTAAATTAAATTTTGCAGAAAACCTTTTGCGTGGCAACGACGAGCAAATCATCCTCTCTAGTTGGGTTGAACAAGGTGTAGCGCTACGACTGACGCGCGCTGAGTTGCGTCGCAAAGTCGAGGCATGCGCGCGCATCCTATTACGCTACGGGGTTGCCAGCGGCGATAGGGTTGCGGGTGTGTTGCCCAATAATGTTGAGGCTGTAATCGCTATGCTCGGTTGTACGGCAATCGGCGGCGTTTGGACAAGTGCGTCGCCAGATTTTGGCGCCGAGAGCTTGTATGATCGTTTTTCGCAAACAAAACCGAAGGTTTTGCTCATCGCCGAGAGTTACTCTTACAACGATAAGTCTTTTTCTCGTGGCGCTGAGATGGAGAAGTTGGCTAAAAGCCTCGATTCGCTAAAGTATGTTTTTACGCTCGCTAGTAGCGCAAGCCCGCGCAAAAAGCGCGAGATGGAAAACGATAGAGGCAAGCGTCTGCCTCTATTATGCTTTGCCGATACTCTGCTACAGGAGGAGCTAGCAGCATCTGCGCGTAGTGAGGTTTTTCGCTACCCGCAACTCCCCTTCGACCACCCATTATGTATACTATATTCTTCTGGTACGACCGGTGTGCCGAAATGTATCGTTCATCGCGCAGGTGCTGTGCTGTTGCAACATAGCTTAGAGCATAGGTTGCATTGCGATGTAAGAAATGATGATCGTATCTTCTTCTTCACAACTTGCGGGTGGATGATGTGGAATTGGCTCACTAGCTCGCTATTTAGCGGTGCGCGAGTCGTCCTATACGATGGCGCGCCGCTGTTCGATGAAGGCAGGCGTCTTTGGCAGATCGCGGAGGAAGAAAAGTTGACGCACTTCGGTGCTGCAGCAAAATACTATGCTGCTCTTGAAAAGTCTGGGCTTAAACCACGCGAGCAGTTTGACACGACTAGTCTGCGAGCGGCAATCTCAACGGGCTCGCCACTCGCACCAGAGAGCTTCGATTTCATCACTCATTCCTTATCTTCCTCTTCTCTCTTTCCCTCTTCGATTAGCGGCGGTAGCGACTTGTGTGGTTGCTTTGTAATGGGATGTCCAAGCATGCCGGTCTATCGGGGCGAGATATCCGTGCCAGTGCTCGGTATGGCGGTGCAGGTGGTCGATGAGGAGGCTCGTCCCTTGTTCGATAGCATGGGAGAGCTCGTATGCGCGCAAGCATTCCCGACGATGCCGTTGAAATTCTTTGGCGACGATGAAAAAAAATCACTCTATCGCAAGGCTTATTTTCAGCGTTTCTCCAAAAATACTCGTAGCCTTTGGCATCAGGGCGACTATGCTGAGCAAAATAGCTTGACGGGTGGAATCACTATGCACGGACGCTCGGATGCGACTCTGAACGTCGGCGGCGTACGGATGGGCACAGCTGAAATATATCGACAAGTCGAGTCCATAAAAGAGGTGAGTGAGGCGGTGGCAATCGAGCATAAAGAACTTGCTGATAAAAACTTCGCGGATACACGCATACTGCTCTTCGTGCGTTTAGTAGAGGGTTTAGTGTTGGACGAGGTATTGCGCGAGAAAATTACCAAGCGTTTGCGTAAAAATTGCTCACCGCGTCATGTGCCATCGCGTATATTTCAGGTCTCGGATATTCCTCGCACGCGCTCTGGTAAGATTACCGAGATTGCTATTCGCGATTATGTCGCCGGCAAGCCAATTGGCAATCTGCACGCGCTTGCTAACCCACAGGCACTCGATGCGTTCCGCTCTCTCGTGCTCGCGGAGCAAGAGGGAGGATAAGAGCATGGAGCAAAACAAAGATAAAAATAGAGGTGGAAATAAAGTCGAGTTAACCTCAATAGCCGATGTTCAACAAGAGCTGGTCGAAGAGTTCTTCTTCTTCGATGATTGGGCAGATAAATACCAACATGTGATCGACCAAGGCAAAAGGCTTGCCTCACTTTCCGACGAAGAGAGGGTAGAAGCTAATCTGCTACATGGCTGCGTCTCGCAGGTATGGATAATCTCTGATGTTATGGAGGATGCCGACGAGAGGAGGCTACGCTTCCGCGCCGATAGTGATTCGCTGTTGGTGCGCGGACTGATAGCGTTACTCTTGCGGGTTTATAATGATCAAACGCCATCTAAAATCTTGGATTGCCGTCCAGATTTTTTGAAAGAAATCGGTTTGCACGAATACCTATCGCCATCTCGTAGTAATGGGTTGGCGGCGCTAGTAGCGCATATTTTTAAAGTGGCGCGCGCAGCTCTTTAACTAAAGCAACGCTTTGTCTAAATAGAGCGGTTGAAAATAAGGCTAGCGGTTTTTGCGAGCGGTTTTTGCTAGTGGTTTTTTGCCAGTGGTTTTTTATAAGTCCGCCTATCTCAACAAAGCTCCTCAGCGAGACTCGCCAAGTGAGTTTGCAGAGCATGAAAGTCTGGCGGCGCAAGGCTTGTGAAGGACATAGGCTCTTGCGTTATCGGGTGGGCGAAGGCGAGGTGCGTAGCATGTAGCGCATGACGAGCCTTGCTACTCGCAAAAAAGTCAGGTACAGACTTTGCCAGCTCGCCTTGTAGCGAGCTAATACTGGCGATGCGGTTATTATTAGCCTTGCTCCTACTCGTATCTGCCAGACGAGTCTGGCTGTTACCAGCTATAAAGCGGCTATCGTTAGCCTTATGACTAGCATTGGGATTAGTCTGTTTGTAGAGCTCATCGCCAATGATATGCTTGCCTATGCTAGCGAGGTGGACGCGGATTTGATGCGTGCGCCCAGTCTCTAACTCGCAGGATAGCAGGCTCGCGATATTACCGAATGCTTTTATAGTGCGGTAGTGCGTAACCGCTCGCCTCGCCTTGCCTTGCCTTTTTGTATCACGACAGACAGCCCTCTTATTGCGTTGCGTTGGGTGGCGTGCGAGTGCCGCTGAAATGCTGCCATTTGGAGGCTCTGGGATACCCCATACCAGCGCGAGATAACCACGTTGCAGGCTATGGCTCGCAAACATTTCGCTCAACCGCAAACGCGCCTCTTCTGTTTTCGCAGCCAGCATAACGCCGCTAGTGTTTTTGTCGAGCCTATGGACGATGCCACAGCGGGGGTTTTCGGGGTAGCCAGCGAGTATCGGCGCAGAGTGACGACAAAGCCTGTCTACGAGTGTCTCGCCATTGCTCGAGGGTGCAGGATGGGTTATTAACCCCGCGGGCTTTATAAAGCAGAGAATATGATCGTCCTCAAATAAAACCTCTAGCGGTGGACTCGTTGCTGTGTTTTTCTGTGTCAGTTCGGCTCGAGTCTGGTGGTTTGTGCTATTGGCTTTTTCAATAGTCAAGAGCACTCGTTGCCCTATGCGCAAGGCTTGCGCACGGCTGTGCGGTGGGCTGCCGTCTACCAGCACCGCTCCTTTTTCGATCAGCTGCGCAAGGCGAGTGCGCGAGAGTCCAACCTCGCTTGGAATTGCTGTTGCAAGGAAACGGTCAAGGCGCATGCGCTCTTGGCTTGTTGACACCGAAAAGGCGTAATCTTGCCTCTCCATGCCTCAAGAGCAGGCGAATTTTTCACCGCGTTTGCGGGCGGCGAAAACTTGCTGTGCTAGGTCGGTGGCGCGTTGGCGTGCTGATGATGAGCGAGGCAAACTCTTCGCCGCTTCTTTTGCATTGCAATAGGCTTCACGCTTTTGCCCGCCTAGCCACAAGGCTTCTGCCCATAGGAGCGCGCTCTCTCCACTCTTGCCTTGACGGTCGTAGAGGCGTGCTAGCCTTCGGCGCGCGAGAATCGAATCGGGGTTCTTGACTAACGCGACTTTCATAAGCATTTCCGCCTCTTTCATTCCTTTGCTGAATTTCACATCGTCTTTTTCAGCGCTTGCCAGTAGCGAATCGAATAGGGATATTCTGATGGGTAGATCGTAGCCTC
>JABAAS010000006.1:10368-15000 GCA_014238625.1 Alphaproteobacteria bacterium
GGCGCTACTTTTGCCAGACTTGGCGATTGCGCAACTCCGTGCGCGAGGAAGGCTATACGATCTTGGCTTGAGGGATGGCTCTGTAGATAAGTAGCATAGCCTTTCGCTTT
The DNA here is from genome assembly GCA_014238625.1 of Alphaproteobacteria bacterium. Classification (GTDB taxonomy): domain Bacteria; phylum Pseudomonadota; class Alphaproteobacteria; order JABAAW01; family JABAAW01; genus JABAAW01. Next base: position 10,479 of record JABAAS010000006.1, read on the forward strand.
TTCACCGCCTAGTTTTCTCAAAAAGCTCGTCAAGCCCTTCGGAGAAAGGTTCGCGTCTTCCAAAATTCGTAATGCGCTATTGTCAGCGATGGTTTCGCGTGCTCGACGTTGAGCAAGCGTCAGGTTGACTACTGCTTGCGGTGAAGCGATGGCGTTGGCGAGTGCCGCCTCCCTGCTAACTAGCGAGAGGGGAATCGAGGCGAGTAAAAGTAGTAATGCGGTGCGCTGAGCGCGCTCAAGTTCGCTAACCGTCAAGGCGTAGTGGTCGGCTAGAACGTGTCCGAACTCGTGTGCCATTACACTGCGTAGTTCTTCTATATTGTCCGTCGCGCGAATTAAACCGCTCAAAAAAACTACATGCGTTCCAGCCGTAACGAAGGCGTTGATATCTTTGCTCCATAGCACATGCAAGGACATGCGTTGGCTTGCGTCACCTAGAGAAGGTAGTAGTGGGGCTGCAATTTGTTTGAGCGTATGCGAAATCTCCGCATCAATGATAAAATTACCACCATTACTCCGTGCTTGCGCTGTTTCTACCTTTGCTAGCAAAAGTAGAATTAACAACAGAGAAGATAGCTTTTTTAATATTAAGGAAAGTCTAGTCATGGGAGAGTAGCCCATGGAAAAATAATCTGGGAAAAATAATCTGGGAAAAATAATCTGGGAAAAATAATCTGGGAAAAATGATCTGGGGAAAGAACACTGGAGGCTGAACTTATGGGTGTGGACTCGTATTTCAGCATATGTTGCTACTTTTGGCTAAAAAGTCTAACATGCAGAGTCTAACATGCAGAGTCTAAACATGTAGGGCAAGTAGAGTTGAATATTTAGGCGCAAAAAATGCTACGAGAGGTGGAGGAATCTTAAACTACAGCTACCTTACTCGCATATGTTTGAGCATATACTTGTACATCTAGGCGAGCGCGCCACGGAGGCATAAGGCAAATGGACTTTTTGGACGCGATGCGCAACGAAGTTAGGCGTTTGAACGATTACCGCGCAAGCGGGCGCGTGATAGCTTTGCGGGGCACGACGGTGGAAATACACGGGCTAGAGTGTTTTCTATCTATGGGTGATATATGCTCCATTGAGAGCCCTAATCGCAAGGAGACTCTAACTTGTGAGGTCGTTGGACAAAAACTAAAATCAACCTTGCTATTGCCTTTTGGTAGCTTGAGTGGAATTGGCGTTGGCGATAGGGTCGTAGCCGAGTTGCACGAGGCGGTTATCTATCCATCGCGTAGCTGGCTTGGTCGAGTTATCGGCGCGCGCGGCGAGGCTCGCGACGATAAGGGAGCTCTGCCGATCGGCGACGAGGCTTATGCTATTCGTAGCCAGCCGCCAGCAGCCCATCTGCGAAGACCTTTGGGTGAAAAAATTCTCTTGGGTGTGCGCGCGCTAGATGCTTTCGCAACTTGTTGTAGCGGACAGAGAATAGGTATCTTTTCCGGCTCGGGGGTTGGTAAGTCGTTGCTACTATCAATGATAGCACGGCGCTCGCGTGCAGAGGTTATCGTAGTGGGGTTGATTGGCGAGCGCTCAAGAGAAGTGAAGGAATTCTTGACGCGAGCCTTGGGTGCTGAAGGGTTGTCTCGTAGCGTTGTCGTTATTTCAACAGCCGAAGAGCCAGCACTCGCACGCAGGCAAGCAGCTTGGACAACGCTCGCCGTGGCAGAGTTCTTCCGCGATCAAGGGTTAGAGGTTTTATGTTTGCTCGATAGTTTGACGCGATTCGCCATGGCATTGCGAGAGATATATTTGGCTGCCGGCGAACCGGTGACGATACGAGGCTATACACCTTCGGTTTTTGCAGAGTTGCCGCGTTTGTTAGAGAGGGCAGGCACCGGGGTTGAGCAGATGGAGAATTCTCATAGCGTCATGGGGAATATTACGGGAATCTTTTCCGTGCTCGTCGAAGGAGATGATCAGAACGAGCCTATATCCGACGCCTTGCGTGGAATACTCGATGGGCACATAACGCTCTCTCGTAGTATCGCTCATCGTAATCGCTATCCTGCCATCGATGTCCTACAGACGGTTTCTCGCTCCTTGCCGAATGCTAACAAAGAGAGTGAAAATGCTATCTTGGCTGATGCGCGCAACTTGATTTCTCGTCATCAGGATATGGAAGATTTGATACAACTCGGTGCTTACCGTAAAGGTAGCGACGCGATGGTCGACCGCGCTATCGCTATCGTGCCGCGGCTCGAACAAGAGTTCCTCGCACAAGGACTCGAAGAAGAATCGCTCGACTTTCCAAACCTATACCACCGTCTTGGGCAGATACTCGAAGGCAAGCCAGCAGAGCAAAACTATCAGCAAAATTTGCAAAGAGAAGCAGCGCAACAGCAAGGATTAGAAGAAAGATTAACGACAGAAAACTTGCAGCAGCAAAGCTCGCCCACGGAGGATGCACCGCAAAATGAACAACAAGACGAAAAAGCACTAGAACAAGAAGGCTCTCTGCCAACATGAGACGCAGTCTAAACGTTTTGGCGCGCCTGCAGCGAGAAGAGACGCAGCAGCGCCAGCGCATGCTCGCAAAAGCCCAGCGCGAGGTTATAATCGCCTCGGAGGCTCTCGCTCGCGTGCGCGCAGAGATGGCCGCAGAGGAGGCTTTGGCTGCTAGCGATATTGCTATCGCCAGTCCTTTTTATCTACCACGCGCGCAGGCTCGTGTTTTTGAACTGCATTCGCGTCTTGAGCATTTGCAGCGCGAGCAGGAGCTAGCGCATGCTAGCCTGCTCGAGAGCTATCAACGCGAAAAACTAAACGAGAAGCATATCGAAAAACGCAAAAAACAAGAATCACTCAAAGAGGCTGAACAAGAGCAGAAAGAATCTGCTCTGCTCGCAGAATCTAGTCATCACAACAAATCTTGTAACAATCCTTACCGCCAATGATATTGAAATGTTGGCTCTCGGAAGCCGTAAGTTCGATTAACTTTCGTAAAACCGCCCGACTCAATTACCTAGCTCAAATATAAGTGCGGAAGGCTAGTAGTGTGCGGATGAAGACTCGCATGCGTTTTGAGAACAGCATCTCGGTAAAAGCTTGTCCAGCAACGCGTTTATTGATTTCGCTAAGCGTGGGGTAAGGGAAGATCGCCCCTGCCATCTGCCCGATTTTCAATCCCGCCTCTCTGGCGATAATCCAGGGGGCAAGCATCTCACCTGCATGCGAGCCTACGATGGCAACGCCGAGGATTTTGTTTTTGTGTAGGAATACTTTAATACGCCCTTGCGTGTTATGCGTTGCTTGCGCGCGGTCGTTTTCATCGTAATCGAAGGAGAGCGTCTTCACACTATCGCCGTACTTCTCGCGCGCCTCGCGTTCGGAAAGACCGAGCGAGGCTAGCTCTGGATCGCAATAAGTAACGAGTGGTAAATTGTGTAGGGATGCCTTCGCGCGCATAGAGAATAGGATGTTGCGGATGGCGATGCCTGCGTGGTAGCCAGCGACATGCGTAAATTGCGCCGCTCCAGAACAATCGCCAATGGCGTAGATTCGCTTACGCGAGGTTCGTAGCTTATCATCAACAACGATGCCGCTACGTGTGTAATCGATCTTAGCCTTGTCTAGCTGTAATCCCGCTAGCTGTGGGACGCGTCCAGTTGCAATTAATAGGTGTGATCCAGTTATAGTTTTACGCTCCTCCGCAGGTTGCTGCGAGACCTCTACCTGTACTTTGCCTCCGTTTCCAGATAGGCGCGTGATACTGCACATTTGATGTATAGCCATACCTTCGCTCTCTAGTTTTTTGGTAAGGTACGGTACGAGTTCCGAGTCTTCGTGCGTGAGCAGGCTACCACGTTCGATGACGGAGACCTCCGCACCGAGGCGGAGGTGCGATTGCGCTAACTCTAAGCCGATCGGACCTCCGCCGATAACTATCAGATGTTTGATATCTTCTTGATGCGAGAAAATCGTCTCGTTGGTGAAGTAAGGCGTCTCTTTGACGCCCTCCATTGGTGGTATGAAGGGATGCGAGCCTGTTGCGATGACAAAGTATTTGGCGCGAACAGTTTTGGTGCCAGCAAGCAAAGTTTTGCGGTCGAGAAAGCTACCACTAGCTTTAATAACTTGGCAACCTAGCTCTTCGAAGCGCTCTACGGAATCGTGCGGAGCGATAGCTGCAATTACATTAGCTATATGTTTGTGGACTTTTTGTAAATCAGCACGAACAGCTGTCGCAGGTAGTCCGAAGGTATTGGCGTGCCGCATGTCGTGGGCAAGCTGACCTGCGGCTATCATCGCTTTCGACGGTACGCAACCATAGTTGAGACAATCTCCGCCCATCTTGTGTTTTTCTACTAAAACGACGCTCGCGCCCATTTGCACAGCACCTGCGGCAAAAGCTAAACCGCCTGCGCCGCCGCCAATTACGCAAATATCGCATTTAATTGTTTTCACGGGCAAACTCCTATCTGCTGTTTGTGCCAATGGTGAGTAAAGAGATGAGAAAAATGCTAAAGCTTAGGATAGATTAGCGAAAGCTATTTTCAACCTTTCTGTAGCCTGT
>JABAAS010000006.1:15667-22748 GCA_014238625.1 Alphaproteobacteria bacterium
TCTCCGTCAAGGCTCGTTCTAACGATTCTTCCGATAACAAAAAATTTGCCTCCTCACTCGTATCAACGATAATAGGCACTCCACCAGCGAGCGTTACCATGTCCGGATAGCTAACCCAATATGGCGCGGGTATGATAACCTCATCGCCAGGGTTTAGGCTTGCTACTAAAGCGTTGTAGAGTGCTTGTTTAGCACCGCAAGTTATCGCGATGTTTTTAGGCTCTAGGGTTATGGCGTTGTCGCGTTGTAGCTTGCGCACTACCGCCTCGCGCAACTCAGGCACGCCGCTTGCGGCTGTGTAGCGAGTCTTGCCTTCTCGTAGAGCCTTGTTGGCTGCATCAATGATGAAGTCCGGCGTGTCGAAGTCGGGCTCGCCGGCGCTCAATGAGATGATATCGTGACCTTGTCTGCGTAGCTCGGCAGCGCGCGCAGAGGCGGCGATCGTAGCAGAGGGGCGAACGCGCGAAAGAAGCTCTGATAAGGGAGAGGTCATTGCAGGCAAGTATAGTCAATCAATGTTTTAAGTATAGGCATAAGTGAATGATTTAGGGTAGGCATAAGCAAAAGATAGGCATATGGCACTCAAGCAGTAACTCCTCTACGAGGATGAAGGAGATAAGTCTTTGCAGCTAATCACTCAATGGTTTTGGCTACGCCACGCGCCGACGGTGGCGCAAAAAGGTGTGTTTATCGGCAAAGGTAGTCGAAGCAACGATCCTGCCGCAGAACTCAATTTCTCGCATCAAGAGATAGCTCTACTAGCTAGCAGAGTTAGCGATAGAATTAATAATGGCGTTGCTACTAACTCTGTTCTTGCTAAGGGACTTATTGGGGAAAAAAGCGGGTTGCCCGACTGCCTATTGATTACCAGCACTTTGCGTCGAGCGCGCGAGACAGCAGCGGCTCTCGTAGATGCTGAACCGCAGACCTACAAAGCTATGAGGGTGATGCGGGTAGCAGCCTTTGACGAGCAAAACTTCGGAGTCTTGGAGGGTAAGGAATATGACAAAGAATACTATACGCACGAGCAACGTGCGCTGTGGGATGCGCCAGATACCTATCGCCCGCCAGATGGAGAAAGCTTTACAGACCTAATCAATCGTGTTGCGTGTGCGGTAGAGCGGATCGAATCGGCTCTGCATAGGATAGCTGGAAGGCAAAGCGGTAGTGAAAGCGGTAGTGAAGGCAGTGGCGAAGATGGGGGCGCGGCAGCAAAAGTCTCGATCATCGTAGTAGCGCACGCCGGGACGATTCGCGCAGCTCTCGCTCACGCTCTAGCCAAGACACTCAACGCGCATAGCTCCGCCTCGGCAGCGCAGGCTTTAACTTTTGCGATAGACACATTGTCATGCACTCGTATAGATAACTATAGGGACAAGGCACTCGATAGCAGTGCGGGTAAAAACAAAAGCTATAGCCTACTCGGTTGCGTAAATGCTAGGTGGGGGTTTGAAAGAAAACCTTGATAAAAAACTCTGAAAAACATGAACGATAGCGATGATTTAACCAAAAAATCATATCAAGGCTTCTCGGCTTTGATTTTAGGTGGAGCGAATTCTGGCAAGACCGCCTGCTCGCTCGTTTGGGCAAAGGGACTCGCGCGAGGAGAGTTCGCACAAAAAGGGTTCACGCAAGAGTCGGGCAAGCAAGAAAAGAATGCAGCAGCCAATCTACCAACCTACATAGCAACCTACATAGCGACAGCAAAATATAGCGAAGAAGATACAAGCCTCGCCGCGCGTATAAAGAAACATCAAGCCGAGCGCGGCGATGACTTTATAACGCTGGAACAACCAGAGCCGCTAAAACTCGTCTCTAGCCTGAGAGGTTGTGAGTCGCGCGTGATAGTCGTAGATTGCTTGACGCTGTTTCTATCGGCTTTGCTATTCAGAGAAGGGCAGGAGCGGATGTCCGAGCAGGGCGATGTTTTTTCGTGTGAGCTCGAAGCGTTAGAGGCTTTTTTGCACAGTATTGCTGGCTCTGATAAAAGCGTTCTCTTTGTTTCAAACGAGGTTGGTCTGGGTATAGTGCCATATACGAAGATGGGGGAAGTTTTTCGCGGGTTTGCGGGTATATTGCACCAGCGTATAGCCGCCTGCGTGTCTGTGTTAACCTTGGTCGTTGCGGGTGTGCCGATGTTGATCAAGGGTAGCGTGCCTAATTTCAAGGAGGGTTAAAGCTTGAGTAAAATTTGCGCAACTATCGTTACAGGTTTTTTGGGGGCTGGTAAAACTAGCCTCATCGAGCGTCTCGTGCGACGCGCGAGCGAGAATGCGCCCGAGCAACGTTTTGCTTTGATGATCAACGAGTTTGGGGCTTGCGGTATCGATAAGGAAATTTTGCAGAGCTGCGGATTGGATGGCTGCGCGCGCGGGGAGATAGTCGAGCTTGCTAACGGCTGTATCTGCTGTACCGTTGCAGACGACTTTTTACCGTCGATGGAAGGAATCTTACTTAGAACTCCGCAACCAACGCATATTGTCATAGAAACCTCTGGCTTGGCACTGCCGAAGCCATTGGTCAAGGCCTTCGCTTGGCCAGATATAGAGAATCGCGTTACAGTCGATGGAGTAATCGCGCTCGCCGATGGTCTCGCCCTTGCCGCCGGTGGCGTGGTTGGCGACGAGAAAGCATTGCAAGCTCAACGCGAGGCGGATGATGCGCTAAACCACGAGAGCCCGATCGAAGAGCTTTTTGAAGAACAAATAGCTTGCGCTGATTTGGTCGTCTTGAGCAAGTGTGATTTGCTATCGTCCGAAGAGCGCGCGCGAGCTGAAGCGCGACTGAAACCGTGGCTGCGCAAAGGTGTCAGTGTTGTCGGCTCTAGTTTGGAAAAGCCAGTGCCTAACAAACTGTTGTTGGGGTTGCAATCGGCGGCAGAGCACGATCTCGACTCTCGCCATTCGCACCACGACGATGGCGAGGAACACGAGCACGATGATTTCCGCACTATCACATTGCGCTTTGGTGAAATAGAAAACTATGCAAACTTCCACGACAATTTAGTAGCGGTGATAGCAGAGCACTCGTTATTGAGGGTCAAGGGCTTCCTCGCGCATAAGGGCAAGCCTATGCGTGAATGCGTGCAAGGCGTAGGCTTACGCCTAGCCAAATACTTCGATAAAAATTCGAGCGAGAGAGAAGTCTCGCGTACAAGCCTGCTCGTGGTGATAGCCCAGAGCGAGCAAAAAAACGATGATCAAACGAGCCGCGATGCGGCGGACGCACAACTCGCCTCTAAGATACGCGCTAAGTTGGGAGTTAATTAAACGACTCTTCTATCATCGATAGAGGATTACTAATAGCTCTTTAGGACCATGCGCTCCCATATGTAGCTCCTGCTCTATGTCGGCAGTGCGCGAAGGTCCGCTTACAGTGAGGATTGCCCAGTAGGTCTTGCTAGTGCTACTGCGGGCGAAGGCTTGCTCTAGCGATGCCAGCAAGTCTTTCTCGTTCAGCAAAACTATATGCTTGCTAGGCAGAAAAGATAGTGCTGCTTGTGCGCGCGTATTTTGCAAAAACACAAGACTGCCTGTCTCTGCGATGGCGTAGTTCGCATGCTGTATGGAGAAAGGAGGAAATGGGGTAGCTGCAAAGTCGGTTATTTTTTGTGCCTCGTTCAGCTTACAATATGGCTCAATCTTTTTGAGGATGTCGAGCTCGGTGAGCGTCTTCCTTTGTTCAGCATCGATCAGGATAGGAAGTGCTGTGCCATTATTATCGCCCTTCTCATAGCAGCTCTTTAAATAGGTCGCTATGGTCGTTGCAACCGAGCTTTTTGCTATGACACTAGGGGTTGCTGTTCCTTTGGCGGCTGGTAGAAATTTGCAAGATAGTTTCGTCGCACGCGTTATAAACTCTGTTGCCATAAACTTTGTTGCGATAAACTTTGTTGTAGGAGTTTTTCTTTGCTTCTTTCCCTTACGTTCGATGAATTTCGGCAGAATTGTTGCGATTTTCTCTCCTCTTGCCGCTCCCTTCTTTATTTTCAGATTGGCGATAATGCGCTCTCGCGTTGCGTTTCTAGGTTGTGGGGTTATCACGCGAGAACTCATCTTGGGTAAGAAGTGCGAATGCTCGCAATCGCCGAGCGCGCGCTACGGTTTATCGGTAAGTCTCGCGTGTCTGTCCAAGCTGTAATAGTTGGTAGGTATGATATATGCCCCCTGCCTCGCGCGAGTAACTTTAGCACTCGCAAGAAGCAAGCGATAACAAAGCGATAGAGTCTCGGATGGGCGAAGAGCAGACGCATAACAGCGCATGCGAGCCTCGTCTTTAAACCTCGCGGTTGCAAAGGTTTCTCGAAATCGCGCTCACGAAGTTTGCGCATCAATGAGGTGAGGGGTATTCCTACTGGGCATACCTCGACGCAACGACCGCAAAAACTAGAAGCGTGAGGTAGTTCTTGCGCGCTCGTTTGCTTACTAGTCTCTGCTAGCAGGGGGGTGAGAACCTTTCCCATCGGACCACTATATACCCAGCCGTATGCATGTCCGCCAACGCTGGTATAGACGGGACAATGGTTGAGGCACGCTCCGCAGCGAATGCAGCGCAGCATCTCGCGCCAAGCACTTGAGTGCATCTTGCTGCGTCCGTTATCTAGCAACACGAAATGCAAGTCTTTATGCAAGTCTTTATGCAGGTCTTTGCCATTATCTTGTAGAGGCTGCGCTCCGTAGAGGCTCATATAGTTCCCCAAGCTCTGTCCGCTCGCACTTCGTCCCAATACGCGCAACACCGCTGCGGCATCTCCATCGTCTGCGATAATTTTCTCTATACCCGCCAGCATGATATGTCGTTGCGGCATTATTGCGCTTAGGTCTCCGTTGCCTTCGTTCGTGAGCAACAAGCCAGCGCCTCTTGTAGCGATCAGCATATTAGCCCCAGTTATACCTACTTCGGCTTGCAGGAATTTATCACGAATCTTTTGCCGAGCCTCCTCGACTAATAAGACGCTCGTTCGTTGTGCTTTAGGATTGTTGTCTGCTACTTTCGCCTCCTCGATGTTTTCGTGGTGATAGCGGAACAACGCGTCTATCTGCGCACGAGTCTTATGCACCGCCGGGGCGATAATATGGCTAGGCGTCTCGTTTGCTAGTTGGATTATATATTCGCCTAAATCTGTTTCGGTCACCTCGGCGCCGTTTTTGAGCAAAGCCTCGTTCAGGTTTATTTCTTCTGAAACCATAGATTTGCCCTTGATGATGCGTTTTTTACCGCGACATAAATCTATTATGATGGCGCAGGCTTGCTCGGCTGTCTCCGCCCAATGAACATGGATGCCTTTAGCCTGCGCGTTACGCTCAAAGAGCAGCAGTAGCTCTGCCATATTGTCTATCGCTCGCGTGCGAGCTTGTTGCGCTCTTGCTTTTATGCTCGAGGAGTTTTCGATTTCATCGAACGCCTTTTTACGCGCGTTTAGAAAGCCAGTGCCTGCTTTGTCTAGTGCGGCGCGTAGGGTAGGGTTTGCTAGCGCGGCTACCGATTTCTGTCGAAAGCCTTGCGAGGAGGAAAAAAATGAAAGTGAAAGCAACGGCATGGTTCTCACATCAAGCTCCGATAGGAACTAGCGTTTGCTTAGAAGTTTTGGTTTGCGATTTTACTGAACTTGCAGGCGAGCCTTTTTCACTCTTGCTATTATTTATCTGCTCTACGAGTAGCTCGGCTATATGGAAGAAGGAGAGAGGTAGCGCGCGTCTTCGTGCGCGTCCAGCAAGGTGCAACAAGCAACCTAGGTCGGCGCCAGCAACGATGCTCGCGCCACTTGCCTGTAAGCTCTTTATCTTGTCGTCCGCCATGCTTGTCGATATCGCGCTATGCCTAATAGAGAACTTTCCGCCAAAGCCACAGCATACTTCTCTGTTTGTCGATTCGCGTAGAGTGAAGCCTCGTCGTTTGAGCAGAGCTCTCGCGCAAGACTCGCTATTGTTCTCGCGTAAGCACGAGCAGCTATCGTGCCAAGTGAGAGCAGACTTTATCGCTAAAGGTTTCTTTGCAGAGAGCTTTGTTAAAAATTTCGCCAAAAACTCTGTTAGCTCCCAAATTTTTTCTTTGAAAATCTTTGCTTTTTGCGCGTATGGCGTATCTTGCAAGAGGCTCGGATAGTGCCATTTAAGCATGCCAGCACAAGAACCAGATGGCACAACGATAGCGTCAAACTCTCCGAATAGGTCGATTACGCGCATGGCTTGTTTTATGGCACCATTCCTATCGCCAGAGTTATAAAGCGGCTGTCCGCAACAGGTCTGCTCGCTTGGTAGTATCGGGGTGAGGTTATCCGCTGAGCAGTGCTTGACGAGGTTGCAGGTTGCCTCTACAACTTGCGGACGCAGAGTATCGGCTAGGCAAGTCGCAAAAACAGCGTTTTTTGGGCTGGCGTTTACTTTCTTGGCGGTCATTTTCTCGATGCCTTAAATTGCCTTAATTGCCCTTATGCTTACCGTTTTGCTCGTTGTTTCTTGTTTTTATTATGTTTTTTTGTAAATAACTCTCCTAGCTCTGAGGTCATCGCCTCGGCTAGGTCTTCCGCATCGCCTAGCATGACTGCTCGGCGATAGTAACGAGTAACATCGTGTCCGATGCCGATAGCCGATAGCTCAATGTCTTCCTTCGCCTCTATATGCTCAACCACCGCTTTTAAGTGGCTTTCTAGGTAATGGGAAGGGTTGATCGATAGTGTCGAATCGTCTACTGGCGCGCCGTCCGATATTACCATCAGAATCTTTCGCTGCTCCGCCCGTCTATTGATTCTTTGCTCTGCCCACAATAATGCCTCGCCATCAATGTTTTCTTTCAACAAGCCCTCCTTCAGCATAAGCGCGAAAAATTTTTTTGTACGGCGGTATGACTCATCGGCATCCTTATAAATGATGTAGCGGAGATCGTTGAGTCTACCAGGGGTCGGAGGCTTCTTCCTTTCGATCCATTTCTGCCTTGCCTTGCCTCCCTTCCATTCTTTTGTCGTGAAGCCTAGCACCTCGCACTTAACTCCGCAGCGCTCTAATGTACGCGCGAGTATGTCGGCACTCATAGCAGCGAGCATTATGGGTCTGCCACGCATAGAGCCAGAGTTGTCGAGAAG
>JABAAS010000070.1 GCA_014238625.1 Alphaproteobacteria bacterium
GTCTGTTTGTGGAATGCGAATGCTTGTTGAGGGAGAGGCGAACGACTATGTTGGCAAGGGTTTGAGCGGAGCTGTTATAGTTATTCGTCCTCCTACGGGGACTAGGCGAGCGAGCGAGGCGAGTACTATTGTTGGGAACACGGTTTTGTATGGGGCTACTGCTGGGAAGTTATTTGTTGCGGGGAGGGCGGGGGAGCGTTTTGCGGTGCGCAATTCTGGAGCTATTGCGGTTGTTGAGGGTTGTGGTTCGAATGGCTGCGAGTATATGACTGGCGGCGAGGTTTTAGTTTTGGGTAGCGCGGGGGTGAATTTTGCGGCGGGTATGACTGGCGGCATAGCTTATGTCTATGACACCTCTTTGGACACCTCTTTGGACACCTCTTTGGATACCTCTCTGGACAGCTCTTTGGATGATTCTTCGGTAAGCTCGTCGAGTTTTCTGTGGCGTTACAACGATGTGCATGTTGAGGTTTTTCGCCTTCAGGGTTACTGGTTGTCTCGTTGTCGCGAGCTACTGGCGATGCATGTCAAGGAGACTCATTCGATTTACGCCCGCACGCTTTTAGAGGATTGGGACAATACGCACAAGCGCATATGGCAGGTTGTGCCTAAGGAGACGCTTGGACGACTAGAGCATCCGATCGAGGCACGCAGCAAAGTATCGCATCCGACTAGCCCGTTGCTACCCGATGCTGCGGAGTAGCTTGCGACTTAGTTAGTATAATTTTGACTAACAGCTATTTAGTTAGCTATTTAGTTAGCTATTTACTTGCCGAGCTAATTATATGGGCAGTCGGCTAATTTCCTGATATGCGCTGAGCACTCTATCGCGCACTGCGACGATAGTATTGAGGGTTGCTTCTGCTTCGGTTATAGCAGTGACGAGTTCGGTTTGATCTATTTCGCCGCGCAGAGCTTGCAAGCCGGCTGTTTCTGCTTTTTGTTGAGCATTTACTCCGTTGTTGAAAACTTGGGCTATTGTGTTAGCGAAGCTACTTTCTGGCAGCGCGCCAGTGGCGGCTGTTTCTTGTAGGTTAGTGAGCAAGTGCGCTTTGTCGCCGAGATTTACGGCTTGTGCTTGGAGAGCTTCGTTGTAAGCGGCTTTTGCGTCGATGATAGTAGGTGTTGTCAAAGAAGGCATGATGTTTTTCTCTCTTAGTTTTTTCTGGGTTTTTTTTGAGTTTTTTCTGTGGTTTATTATACGCGAGTTTCTGAGGCTATGCGAAGGTTTGATTTTAGTTTGCGTTACTATTGCGATTTGCGATTTATCGTAGCAGTTCGTTTGTGCGCGCCTGCATTTGTTTTGTCAGTCGAAAGACATTGAGTTGAGCTTGGTATGATCGGTTAGCTTGTCGCATATCTGCGACTTCGATGAGTCCACGCACATTAGAGTATTTGACATAACCGTTATCATCTGCGCCTGGATGGCTAGGCTCGTATTGCAGCTTGAAAGGAGATTGGTCTTGCTCGATTCGATCGACTTGTACGATCTCTACTCCGAGTTTACGGTCGAGCACATTTTTAAAATGTATAGTTTTTCTACGATATGGGTCTTGGCTAGGGTCTATGGATGCGTTGTCTTGGTTAGCCAAGTTTTCCGAGATTACCCGCAAGCGCAGGGCTTGAGCGCGCATGCCTGCTGCGGAGGCGCTGAGAGATGCGGCGAGCGGGTCCATTATCTACCTTGTCCTCTGCCGGTTGCGGTATTTATGAACGAGAAGTATTTTCTGTATAGATTAACGGCACGCTCGTGTTCTGCTGAGTTTTGGTTAATTTTGACGAGATTTTCTTCAAGGTTGACTGTATTTCTAGAGATAGTCCTTTCGTCAGTTTTACTCAGCTTTACGATTGGCGCGTTAGTTTGGAATGCGGTTGATTTGAAATGGCTACTATGCGTACGCAGCAGATCGTTGTTAAAGGCTGTACGAGTTATTGCTTTTGGGAATCGTATTTTTGTGAGGTCTCTGGCTTTATATTCTGGCGTATCGACATTAGCGATATTTTGCGAGAGCACGCGATTTCTGCGCGCGGTATAATGCAACGAGCGCGCGAGTGACTTTATCATTGTTAGGTCTGAGTAAGACATTTTTCCGCCGCTTTTCAGCATCCTTCTCGTTTGTCTATTGTTGCCTATTGCTTTACAGAGCAAGAGTTGTGCCAATGTTGCGGTTGCAAAGGATTAAAAGAAGTGATTCAATGGGAGTATCCAGATTTATTTATTTGCTATGATTATTGGTTGCGCAAGAGGAGATTCGATTTATGTCTATGGAGAATATTGAGGAAGTAGGCTCTTTTTGGACGTCGCAGCAAAGACAAGGGCACCCATTGCACGAGATTAGCTATCGCGCCTGCTTTAAACCGCAGTTGCCTAGCTTTTTCATAGACCGCTATAGCGAGCGGGGCGATAGGATTTTGGATCCGTTTATGGGCAGAGGAACGACTGCACTACAAGCGTATCTTATGGGTCGCAAGGTAGCGGCGAGCGACACGAACCCACTATGCGAGCAACTTCTGCGTCCGCGCCTTTCACCGCCGCCGATAGACTTGCTGACGCTTACAGGCATCCGCGAGCGTTTATCTGGCATGCTTGCTTTGAGGAGTGAGCCAGCTAGTAGATTTTTTGGCGCAAGCAAGACGATAGGCAATAGCGATGCTTGCCTCAAAGTATTTTTTCACCCGCGCGTCCTTGCGCAGCTTATTTCGATGAAGGAGTGGTTTGCCAGACGCAAGCAGGAAGGTTGCTACGACAGGCTCGATGATTGGATTCGCATGGTTTCTCTGAACCGCTTGAGTGGTCACTCGCCTGGTTTTTTTTCAGTGCGCACGATGCCGCCGAACCAAGCTGTATCGCTAGCGTCCCAACGCAAGATAAACTCGAGGCTTGGACAAACTCCGCCACTACGCAATCTTGCCGAGTTGATCTACAAGAAATCGAAGAGCTTGCTCAGAGGTGGCATAGCCGAGCGGCAAAGTGCGAGCGATTCGATAAGGCTAGCTACCTGCCGCTCGCACGAGCTATCCTACTTAAGCGATGGCAGCGTAGATTTGGTTATAACCTCACCGCCATTTTTGAACATGGTCGACTACGCGCAAGACAATTGGCTACGCTTATGGTTTTTAGGGGTGCGAGAGGATTCGGTCGAGTTTTCTGTTAGTTCCTCGCTTGAGGCTTGGCGAGATTTTGTCCGCAAGACTTTTATCGAACTAGCTCGCGTTGTGCGCAGGGGCGGACGAGTTGCCTTTGAAGTAGGGGAGGTACGCAAGGGCAAGGTTTTACTAGAACAAGAGGTAATAAAATCTTTAGCGGGCTTGCCGTTCAAGCTAGAGAAAATTTTTATCAACCGTCAAGACTTCACGAAGACCTCGAACTGCTGGGGAGTGGCAAACAACAAGTCTGGCACGAACAGCAACCGCATCGCTGTTCTTAAAAAGATTTAGAACGAACAATTAAAATAAATATGGATATTTTTCTTAAAGATATAATTTTTGAAATTCGTTAGATTGTTAATGTTGCTAATTTTTATGAATGTTTTATGCCGCGCAGTTTTTCGCCGCGCCTGCGCAACAACTCTAGCGATACGAGCAAGGCGATAGATATTACTATCAAGCATGTTGCGACCGCGAGGATTGTCGGGCTTATATTTTCTCGTAGCCCCGAGAACATTTTCCAAGGTATTGTGCGTTGCCTGAAGGATCCTACGAACAGGACGACGACGACCTCGTCGAAGGATGTTATGAAAGCGAACAAGCCGCCCGAGACCACGCCTGGCAGTATCATTGGCAATGTTACGCGGAAGAATGCGAGGGTTGGATTTGCGCCGAGACTTGCGGCGGCGCGCAACAAAGTAGTATCGAATCCCACCAATGTAGCTGTTACGGTAATCACGACGAAAGGAGTGCCAAGCGCTGCGTGGGATAGGATGACTCCGATATGAGTGCCTTGTAAGCCGAGCCTTGAATAGAAGAAGAACATGCCGACGGCGGAGATGATTAGCGGTACGATCATGGGTGATATGAGCAAGCCCATTATTAGCGAGCGAGCTGGCATTTCCTTGCGTGACAATCCCAGAGCGGCAAGAGTTCCTAAAGTGACTGCGACGAATGTTGACGCCAATGCGATTAGGACCGAGTTTTTTACAGCCCCTTGCCAATTAGGATCTGTGAAGAATTCTCTGTACCATTGAGTTGAATAGCCCGATGCCTTGAAGGCGAGCATTTCTGGAGTGAATGTAAAGTATGGCAGAGCGTTGAAGGATAATGGAACGATTACGAATATGGGGAAGATAAGGAAGAACAGCACGAGCGCACAAATGACTCTGAACGCGAGGTACCAAGTGCGTTCTAGCGGTGACAAGTATGGAGGGAAGAAAGCCATAGTATCTATTCTATCTTTACCTTAATCATCAGCCTAACTTTATATTATCTATCCCTACGAATTTATCGTAGAGCCAGTATATGGTTATCACGAGCAGTAGCAGAGCTACCCCTAATGCGGCTGCGAGTCCCCAGTTCAGCGATGATGATATATGGTATGCGATTCGGTTGCTTATGAAGACGCCGGTTCTTCCGCCGACGAGCTCTGGAGTTATGTAGTATCCGATTGCGAGCACGAAGACCATTATTGCGCCGGCGCCGATTCCCGGTATTGTATTTGGGAAGTATACTTTCCAGAATGCCGAGATTGGATGAGCGCCTAGGGATATTGCGGCGCGCATGTAAGAAGGAGAGATAGTTTTCATCACGCTATATAATGGCAAGACCATAAAGGGTAGCAATATATGCGTCATTGCGATCACGGTACCTACGGTATTATGTATCATCCGCAAGCGATTTTCTTCGCTGATGAGCCCCAATGTCACGAGTATATCGTTGACGACTCCCTGCTGTTGCAACAACACGATCCAAGATGTAGTTCGCACGAGCAAGGAAGTCCAGAAAGGTAGCAACACCATGACTAGCAACAGATTTCCCTGGCGAGCTGGGAGTTTTGCTATCAACAAAGCGATGGGGAATCCTAGCAACAAGGTCATCAATGTTATCCACAGACTAATCAAGATGGTTCTTCCGAACAGACGTACATATATGCGCTCTTCTTTTGGCAATAGCTCGACCTTGTTAGTTTTGAGGTCTCGTTTCATATCGAGAGCCGACAGGTAATAATCTGCCAAGATCGAGTTAGAGAATCGCCTTATGACTCTCCAGAGTTCGATATTGCTCCATCGTTGATCGAATTCGATCAGAGTTTCTTTGTAAGAAGTTTTTTCGGCTTTTTCTAACAAGCTTTCCATTTTTCTGCCGCTTGTACGGAATAGGCTAGAGACTCCGGACAGCTCATAATTGAGTCTTTGCCCGAGTTGAGTTGCCCGCCTCAGTTTTTGCGCTGTTACCAAATCTTTAGCGATTGCTTTGAAAGCCTTTTCGCTTGGCAGCAGCTCAGAAGAAGCATCCCAGCTGTTGAGCGCTACTATTGTTAGAGGTAGATTTTCTACGATCAGTCGATTTTCAGCGGACCTTCTGAGCATATCCATTATGGGGAGAAAGAATCCGACGGCTATGAATAGCAACAAGGGAACGACTAACAAGAAAGCTTTTCGCTTTTGCACAGCCTTATTTTTTCGCAAAGCCTTTTTGAGCTCTATCCCGTCGGCAGTCAGTATTATATTTGCGGCAGTCATAATCGGCTATGTATGTGGAGGAACAGCTATTACGATTCTATATTTTACAAATCTATGATTATTACGAGTCTATATTTATTACGAGTCTATGTTTTAAGTTTTAACAGAGTGTGTTACAAAGTATCTATAGATTTTGTTTTGTTTTGAGTTTGTTTTTGCGTCTTTTGTTTTCTCGCCTTACCTTTTAGCAAAGAATATAAGGATAGATATAACGATATAATTACTAGATTTGTTAAAAAAACTCAACCCCCACCGCAAAAACGATGAGGGTTGAGCAAATTACTTATCCGCTAAGTAGAGCGGTTAGTTTTTTATCGAGCGAGCCAAGCTTGGAACTGCTCGTCGATTTCATCACGCTTATCAGCCCAGAAATCGAAGTTATATAGCAGAACGTTTTTGGCGTTTC
Source organism: Alphaproteobacteria bacterium (assembly GCA_014238625.1). GTDB lineage: Bacteria > Pseudomonadota > Alphaproteobacteria > JABAAW01 > JABAAW01 > JABAAW01. Next base: position 6,082 of record JABAAS010000070.1, read on the forward strand.
CTGGGTCTGTTGGCATATGAGGAGCCATATCGATTCCGAGACTTGCGTGCTTTCCGACCAGAGGAGCGGAAGAAGAGCGCGCTGGCCCATAAGATATGTACTTAGCTTGATCGGCTAGCCTTTGCGTATCAGTAGCGAAGTAGAGATAGTGCAAGACGGCGTCCAAGTTTTTAGTTCCTTTAGGAATGATCCATCC
>JABAAS010000071.1 GCA_014238625.1 Alphaproteobacteria bacterium
ATTCCCACTGTTACGATGACTCCTGCGAATCCGACTAGCACACCGCAGGCTTTAGCTTTGTTCATTTTTTCGTCTCGAAATAGTATTGAGGCGAACACGACTCCGAAAATAGCAGTAGTAGCATTTAGTATAGCTGCCAAGCTAGAATCGACTTGCTGCTGCCCCCAGGATATCAGAGTAAATGGCAAGGATGTTACGAACAGCCCGGCGCATAGCATTCCGAACGCTAATCTCAAGTTTTTTGGTATTTCTATGCCTTTCCACCAGACGATTCCCCATAGCAAAATAGTTCCGATGAAGATTCTCAAGAACGCTATTGCTGCGGGAGAGAAGTCTTCCAGAGCAATTTCGATCATCAAGAAGGAGCTTCCCCAACAAGAGCTCAGACCTATCAACAAGAGCCAACTACGCAAATTCATTAAATTTCTCTTTTTTAAAAAACTATCTTAATTTTCCCATGCTAGCATATAACTAGCAGCTTGATTGACAATATCTATGATTCACTAAATTTAGTTAGGACAAACTTTGGAGCAATAGACATGCTTTACATAGCTTTTTTACGCTTTTTACATAACCGCATTTTATTGAGCAACTCCCGTATCACGGAACGACTATGGGTTTGGGGGAAGCAACCTTTTATCACCAACCGCGCGTCTGGTAAGAGAGGTATTGTATTTTTTTTATCTCGTCCTTTACGCCATGTTGTTCGTTTGATCAGCACCTTTGTTTTTAAGGAGGTTTGCAAGCATAGCGAGGAGATATCGAGAGGTCGTCTTGAGCCGCACTTAGGAGGTCACTTTGGCAAGACTACATTAGACGAGGGCTCGTTGCTTTTTCTCAAGGCTCAGTTTTCAGTAAAGACGATGATCGATGTCGGCTGCGGTCCTGGCGGTCAAGTTGAGCTTGCGCGTCACCATGGCATTGATGCGATCGGAGTTGATGGCGACTACACGCTTAAACTAGATAAGCCATACTTTTTTTTGCACGACTTCACGAAGGGTAATTTTCCCTGCGAGCGTAGCTTTGACCTAGCTTGGTGCGTTGAGTTTCTTGAGCATGTTGAGGAGCGGTATCTACCTTTTTTTATGGACACCTTACAAAAGGCGAGGATTGTTGCCTGCACTTCTGCCCCTCCTGGTTGCGTTGGTCATCACCATGTTAATTGCCGTGAGCAAACTTATTGGATTGAGGTTTTTGCGAAGTATGGCTTTGCGTTCGATGAAGTAAACACGGCGAGTATTAAGGAACATAGCTCGATGCGCGGTGAGTTCATGCAGGATACGGGCATGATTTTTGTTAGGGAGAGAACAACATAGTTACGATGTGGCGATGTCGATAGAGCCACTTACCAGCGCGAGCCTGCCAATAGCCGAGCATGCCTTTGCGGCTTTAGCGGCACTACTCATTGGTGCTATGCAGCTTATTTTAGCGAGAGGCGGCTTTGCGGGAACTTTTGCGCATAAGGTTTTGGGTTATGTTTGGGTAATTTTGCTTCTGTTTGTTGCTACGAGTGGCTTTTTTATCCACGAGTTAAGAACTTTTGTTCTCTTTAGCCCCATCCATTTAGTATCGATTTTCACAATATTTCTACTGCTACGAGCGGTTATCTTTGCCCGCCAAGGCAATATCCGCGCGCATAAGAGGGCTATGACTTTGCTTTATTTTCTGGCTCTTGTTGCGACGAGCCTATTCACATTGCTACCTGGCAGAATAATGCACGAGGTCATATTTGGCAGTTAGGCTTCTGCTAGTTAAATTTGTGCTAAGTTTTGTTTTTTAGGACTTTGCTTTTGCTATCAGACTTCTGTTGCGATATTTCGGTGTTTGCTATGAGAAAGATAACTAATAATGAGAGGCTAAGCAGGAACCAAGTTGCGGCGTATGATGCGTGAGCGTTGCGAACAGACTTCTTCCACTGCCTTGCTTGCGGAGATTCTTGTTGAGATTCTTGCGGAGACTCGCCCTGAAGATTTTCATCTGGATTTTTATCGGCAATAACCACCCACCGAGTTTCAATTTTTGTGCTGGTATTTTCCACCGCACCACCACTCGAGTAGTTAGCTGAACCACTAGCGATGGATTCCGCGATTGCTTGCAAGTCTTCTCGGTACCATAGTTTTTTTTCTGGCTGGTCGCTTGGCATTAGCCATCGAGGAGCCCGCCTTGGCATATGTAATAACCCCTCGACAACCGCTTCGCCTTTGTTAGTTTTCTCAAACTCGACTGCGCTATCCTGCTGTTCAAAACTTATCCACCCACGATTGACGAGCAGCACCCCTGCCTGCTCGTTTAGTATCAAGGGAGTTAAGACATGCCAACCTGGGCGCCCGTCGACATGCCTTCGTAGCAAGAGTTGCTGATTGGCAAAATCGAACTTTCCGACCAGCCGCACGCGGGTAAAGGCGTCATTTGCACCAAACTTGTTTTTCTGGCTTATATAATCGACTGCTTTTAGCTCTGCGCGCGCCTCGAGCTGCGCGAGTAACTTATTTTTCCACTCCAAGCGTGCTAGCTGCCAAAAACCCAAGATCAGCAATATAGCAAAGAGGCAGAGAACAGCGATAGATACGAGCCACCTAGCGCGAAACCGCATTTTTAGTTTCGCGATGTTGCAATCGAGTTTTATTTCTCGCGTTTTTATTTTTGAGTCCGCCCTTTTTTATTTTTACAACGCTCCGTCTTTTCGAGCGTTCTCACGCCCCCCACCAATATACGCAAACGAATAGGAACAACCAAACGGCATCGACGAACTGCCAATACCAGGCTGCTGCCTCGAAGCCAAAATGTTGTCTCGGATTGAAATCGCCGTGCATTGCGCGATATAGACATACGATCAAGAAGATAGTGCCTATGATTACATGCAAGCCGTGAAAGCCAGTAGCCATGTAGAACGTCGAGCCATAGATTCCATCTTTCAAACTAAAAGCTGCGTGCGCATACTCGTATGCTTGTAGGGCGGTGAAGAGTATGCCTAAGACGATTGCCAGAGCCAACCCCTTGATGAGCCCTGCGCGATCTTTCTGCATTAGCGCGTAATGCGCCCATGTTACTGCGGTGCCTGATAGCAAGAGAACGACGGTGTTGGTGAAAGGCAGACTAAAGGGATCGAAAGTCTGTATATCGGTTGGTGGCCAAACCCCGCCTATTGCTTCAGTTGGAAAGAGGGATGCGTTGAAGAAAGCCCAAAAGAAAGCTACGAAGAACATCACTTCCGAGAATATAAACAGCACCATTCCGTATCTTAGCCCGAGCTGAACGATTGGCTTATGATCTCCTTTATGCGCTTCTGCGATAACATCGCGCCACCATAGGAACATAGTCAACAGTACAAGCCCGAGTCCTGGCACTATGGACCAAGTACCGATAGCGGCGAAAGTTTCTGTCATGCTTTCACCGAATAGCGATGGATGCAGGTATAGAACGAATCCCAGCATCATGAGGAATGCGGCGACAGCACCCAGTACTGGCCAAGGACTAGGTTCTACGAGATGGTAATCGTGCGATGGAGAAGACTGCATATATTTAAACTCGACAAGATTTTCAAAAACATTATTCGGAGCATTCCCCCAAAGTATTGAACAAGAGAGAACGCTCGTCTTTGCGACTTTATTTTACACGAATTTATTTTCAAAAAAAAGCTATCCCTATCGCTATTTCTGCCGCTATTTCCGCCTATTTCTAATCGCTGTGAGGAAAGAAGCTGTATGAGAGTGTTATAGTATCGAAGGTTCCCCACTCTTCGTGCTCGCGTATTGCTGGATCGAGGAAGAATAATACTTTCATCTCGACTTGTTGTTGTGGCTGCAATTGCTGCTCGACGAAGCAGAAGCATTGTATTTTATGAAAGAATGCGCCGGTTTTTGTAGGCGTTACGTTGTAAGTAGCGACTCCTTTGAGTGTTTTTTCGGACAGATTTTTAGCGATATATTTTGTTTCATAAACTTCTCCCAGCTGCACCTCCATCTCGATTTGCGCAGGAGCGAACTTCCAATCTAGCCCTGCGTTTACATTAGCGTCGAATCGCACGCGAATTTTTTGTTGCGAGTCGGCTATTTTTTTAATTTTTTGCTCTACTTCGAGACCATCTATAGCTTTCTGCGTGCGCCCGCCAAAACCTGTAGCACGACAAAAGAGATCGTATAGGGGAACGGACGCAAAACTTAGAGCTATCATTGCGCTACATAAGAGGCATAGAAATAACGCGAGACGATAGTTTCGCTGCTTTGCTGTTCTAACTTTTTTTTGTTTCACGATAAGCCTTAAGAGCGTCAAGAGCATTCATAAGACAAGCTCTAGAGTCGTTTCAAAATAGCCAGCAGATAGAACAAAGCGACGCTTGCGAGCAAGAGTAGCAAGAGCACTCTATTTTTGCGCCGCCTGTTATTCTGCCGCTCGCGCGTAGAATCGTGAGTGGAATCGATCTGCCTCCCCCTGCCAGCACTTTTGAGCTGAGTTTTCCGAGCTTTAGCAACGACTTTAGCGTTAGTTTTTTTCATATTCAGCATAGCTTTCAGCATAGTTTTCAGAAAGGTATCTTCAAATAGACTTTATGATCGACTATCCGCAAAGCGAACATCAAGAACATATATGTTATTGAAAATCCGAACAACGCGCCCGCCGCCTTGTCTGACACTTTAGAGCCGAAGTTCATCATGAGTGCATATACGATGAACCTCAGAGACAAGACGATTGCGATAGAGGTATATATCCAACTTGCTTGTCCGAGCAAAGAAAACGCGCAAGCCAGAGGCAATAGAGTAAGAGAGTATATCAGCACTTGCTTTTTTGTTCTTTTTTCTCCGCATACGACTGGTAGCATCGGCACTTTTGCGCGCTTGTAGTCATCGCTACGCAGAAGAGCCAAAGCCCAAGAATGAGGCGGCGTCCATAAGAAGATTAGAGCAACGAGCAACAAGGGCTCGATGATGTTGCTTTGCGGAGACGGGTTGCTTGCGAGCCATCCGATCAAAGGAGGAGTAGCGCCCGAGGCTCCGCCGATTACGATGTTCTGCACTGTTCGCCGCTTAAGTATCATGGTATATCCTACGGCGTAGAAAGCGATTGTCAAAGCGAGTAGCAAGGCAGCACTCCAGCCTCCCGCCAATCCCAATAGGGCTATTGCGAAGAGGGATAGTAGCAATGCGAAGACGAGTGCGTCTGAGGGCTCGATGATTCCAGTTGCGAGCGGTCTATCTCTTGTGCGTATCATCAAACGGTCTATATCACGGTCGTACCACATATTCAGCGCACCTGCACCAGCGGCACCTATGGTTATGGCTAATAGGGCGATGGCTTGTAGAGCTATACTATTTTGCCCATCGCCGAGCACCATTCCCGACAATGCGGTGAAGCTAGTTAGCATCACTATCCGTGGCTTTGTTAGGGCGAGGAAATCTTTCGCTTCTGAGCGTTGAGCGTCTATGTGCATCTCGCTTTCTAATTCGCAACTTGGCATTTACAAGTTTGCGTTAATTTTGCGTCTGCTATTTTATAGTATCGACAAGCGACTGCATCAATCGGTTACGCGAGGCGGTGTTGAGAAGCTATGGAACGGGGGTGGCGATGACACTGTCCATTCGAGTGTATCGGCTCCTTGTCCCCAATAGTTATCCTCGACTTTTTTCTTACCGCGCACCAATGTAACGACGACCACGCTAACGAAGAACAGAGTCGATGTCATAGACAAGTAAGAACCGAAAGATGCGACCGAGTTCCAGCCTGCGAATACTTCATTATAGTCTACATATCTTCTAGGCATACCTGCTAATCCCAAGAAGTGCATAGGGAAGAAGGTTATATTGACGCCAAGGAAGGTTGTCCAGAAGTGTAATTTTCCAGCCCACTCAGGAATAACGCACCCGCTCATTTTAGTAAACCAATAGTAGAATCCGGCGAATATAGCGAAGACCGAGCCTAGGCTTAGCACATAGTGGAAGTGCCCTACGATGTAGTAAGTGTCGTGGATGTGCAGGTCCATACCTGCGATGGCCATTATGACGCCGGTCACCCCGCCAATTACGAATAGTCCGATGAATCCGAGCGCCCATAGCATGGGAGTTTTGAATCTAATAGCCCCTCCCCACATAGTAGCGAGCCAACTGAAGACTTTTATCCCTGTAGGCACTGCGATAATCATAGTAGCGATAGAGAAATAAGTATTTACGGCGAATCCCATTCCGACTGTAAACATGTGATGCGCCCATACGATTGATCCCAAGAATCCTATAGCCAACATAGCATATACCATGCCGAGGTATCCGA
>JABAAS010000072.1 GCA_014238625.1 Alphaproteobacteria bacterium
TGCGGATATTTCTCGTATACTTTCTAACGAGGCGAAGCAGATTTCTTCAGCTCGTGACCGCAGCATAATGATAATGCGCAGAGGAGCGAACCTATCACCAGCGATGGGTTTGATCGGTACTTTGGTAGGGCTAGTTCAGATGCTTGCTCAGCTAGAGGATCCCTCGACGATAGGTCCCAGCATGGCGATAGCACTTCTGACGACTTTTTACGGAGTTATTTTATCGAACATGGTTTTCACGCCGCTAGTAAGCAAACTAGAGCAGAACTCTAGCGAGGAGGACTTGATCAACCGCATGTATCTTATGGCGGCGGTTTCGATCAGAAGGCAAGAGAATCCGCGTCGTTTAGAGATGTTACTTAACGCACTACTTCCCTCTCGTGAGAAACTGAAGGAATTTGATTGAGGCTAGTATGAAACTTTTGATCGTCGGCGCGCTAGAGGGGTATCTAACGAAAGCCTCGAGTGTTGCGCGCTCTCGCGGTTGCGAGATCTGCCATGTAGAACAACCCTCCTCTGCATTGGAGATGTTGCGTGGCGATGTTTCGTTTGACTTAGTTTTGATAGACGATCAATGCGACATCCCATCTTTCACGATTGCTTTGAAGGAAGAGCGTATAGTAGTTACATTAGTTGCTTGTGGTTTAGGAGCGGACGCCAAGCATGCGGTTGCAGCGATCAAGGCTGGCGCGGTTGAGTATTTACCACTACCCCCAGATCCTGAGATAATAGCTGCTTTGTTGGAGAGTGCTGCTGAGGATAAGATCTCGATGGTTTATGCGAGTGCTGCGATGAAAGCGGTTGTTGCGATGGCGGAGAAGATAGCGGCGAGCGATGCTTCTGTTTTGATTTTGGGAGAATCTGGCACTGGCAAGGAGGTAGTAGCGCGTCATATTCACAATCGTAGTAAGCGTCGAGGCAAGGCTTTTATAGCAGTCAACTGCGCTGCGATTCCGGAGACTCTTTTAGAATCGGAGCTATTTGGTCATGAGAAGGGAGCCTTTAGCGGAGCAGTAGCCCGTCGTTTAGGTAAGTTTGAGCAAGCCTCGCATGGCACGCTATTGTTAGACGAGATCAGCGAGATGGACATCCGCCTGCAAGCGAAGTTGCTTCGGGCGATACAAGAACGAGAGATCGACCGTTTAGGTGGCAGCAAACCAGTCTCTGTGAATACGCGCATATTAGCGACGAGCAACCGCGACCTACAATCGATGTGCGCGAAGGGTTTGTTCCGCGAGGATTTGTATTTCCGCTTGAATGTTGTCTCATTGCTCCTACCGCCGCTACGAGAGCGTCGAGACGACATCCCACTACTAGCGCAGCATTTTGCGGAGAAGTATGGGCTGGAAAACGGCTTATCGACGCGTGGTTTTTCAAAGCAGGCTTTAGAGATACTAATGCAACAAGATTGGCTTGGCAATATCCGCGAGCTTGAGAACGCGACGCACCGAGCGGTTTTGTTAAGCGAAGGAACGGAGCTTAGTGCTGACGACATGCCGATAAAGTCTGTACAGAATGGCAGTGCTAGCGATTCATCTAGCTTGGCTTCTGGCAAAGGAGGAGACAAACTTTCGACGATCGAGCGTGAGGCGGTTCTGGAGACGGTTACGAACTCGCGAGGCAACTACGAACAAGCGGCGAGCATATTGGGAATATCGATCAGGATGTTGCGTAACAAGTTAGACCGCTACGCGAGCGATGGTCACATAGTTTCACCCAGCAATGATTCTCGCTGATTGATTAGAGTTGCTTATCAGAGCGAGTTTATTTTCGTCTGTATTTTTTATAACTTTATAGATTAGCCTTTTACTATGGCGAACCCGGAAACCCCAGCAGACAATCCCAACGCCCGTATCTACGGTTCGTTACTGCAGGGAATAAATCGCATAGGTTCTTTGTCGCAGCTAGCGGTGCCGCTTGGCATCATGCTAATTCTTCTTCTACTTTTAGTCCCGCTACCGACTTGGATTCTGGATATTTCTCTTGCGTTATCGCTAGGCTTTGCGCTTTTCATATTAATCATAGTTATGCTTATAGCGAACCCGCTAGAGATAAGTTCTTTTCCGACGATATTACTTATAGCGACGATGTTGCGTTTAGGTTTGAATGTAGCCTCGACTCGTTTAATTTTGAGTCGCGGTCACGAGGGCACGGATGCGGCTGGTCAGGTAATCCAAGCTTTTGGAGGTTTTGTTGCGGGTAATAACTATGTTATCGGAGTTATCATTTTTGCGATTTTGGTAATAATTAACTTCATAGTTATCACACGCGGTGCGGGTCGTATAGCGGAGGTAGCTGCTCGCTTTACGCTAGACGCCATGCCTGGTCGCCAGATGGCGATAGATGCGGACTTATCTTCTGGCTTAATTCCTGAGGACCAAGCTCGCTCGCGGCGTCGAGAACTAGAGAGCGAGGGTAGTTTTTACGGAGCGATGGATGGCGCGTCGAAATTTGTTCGAGGCGATGCGATAGCTGGTCTATTGATAACTTTCATCAATATAGTGGGGGGCATGATTATAGGTATAGTGCAACAAGGTTTGAGCGCGAGCGAGGCGGCGCAGAACTATACGATACTTACGATTGGCGATGGTTTAGTCAGCCAAATTCCAGCACTGGTAGTATCGACGGCAGCGGGTCTTCTAGTGACGAAGACTGGTAGCAAGGAGACAATGCAAAATGCTCTTTATGGTCAGTTGAGCAATCACCCCTACGCTTTGTGGATGGTAGCGGGAGTTATGTTGACTTTTGGTTTTATTCCTGGACTTCCGATTTTACCTTTTGCGCTTATGTCGAGCCTTGCTGTGACGGCTGCTCTCTACCTTATGCGCAAGCAAAAAGACGAGGAACAGGCGAAGGAGGAGGATCAAGAGAAAAAAGCGGAAGAGCCTACGGCGGGGGATGACATCCAGAAGACTTTACGCTTGGATACGATCCGTTTAGAGATAGGCTATGGTTTGCTAGCGTTGATTCACGAGGACGATGAGATGCCGCAACTCCCTCGTCAGATTCGCGCATTGCGTCGTCAGCTTATTTTAGACTATGGTTTTGTCACGCCTGCTATTCGCATCCATGACAATTTGAAGTTGAGCGCGAACAGCTATGTTATATTGATCAAGGAGATGCAGAGTGCGCGTGCGGACTTGCGTGCGAACATGGTATTAGCGATGAGTCCGCGAGGCGAGGAGATAAAGATACTAGGCGAGCCTACGAGGGATCCGATATTCCAACTACCTGCGAAATGGATAGCGGAGAACGCACGCGAGGATGCGATGTTTCAGGGTTTGACGGTAGTCAATACGGCGACGATATTGACGACCCACCTATCGGAGGTTATCAAGGATCATATGGCAGAGTTGCTTTCCTACAGCGAAACGCAACGATTGCTAGACAGCTTACCGGAGGGTCAACGCAAGTTTGTATCGGATATAGTCCCGCAAGTAGTGAGCGTTAGCTTGTTGCATCGTGTTTTACAAGCATTGTTGAGCGAGCGAGTATCTATCCGCGACCTCTCGACGATCATCGAGTCTGTTTCGGAGGTGAGTAGCGGCAACGAGATTGCGAGCATAGTCGAGCATGTGCGCCTTCGTCTTTCGCGTCAGATTTGCACGGCATTTTTGGACAAGAAACAGCAGCTTCCGATCGTCTCATTTTCTGCGCAATGGAATCGCTGGTTTTTGGAGGCGCTTGGTGGCGAGGGTAAGCAACGGCAGCTTGCGATGGCACCCTCACGCCTTCAGGATTTCATCACACGCCTTCGCGGCATTTACGATGGTTATCCCTTCGGCGAGTCTCTACCGGTATTAGTAGTAGCCCCGATTTTACGCCCCTATGTCCGCTCGATCATAGAGCGAGCGCGTCCGCAAATATCGGTACTCTCGCAATCGGAGATTCACCCGCGCATCACGCTGCGCACTGTAGCCCAGATTTGAGGGATCTTTCTGCATGCGTTTCAAGCATTTCGAAGGGAAGACACTCTCTGCTGCGCGTGCGCAGGTTCGCCGAGATTTAGGCGATGATGCGCTGATCACGGCAACCCACGACTTAGGAGGGGCGGGCTATCGTATCGTCTGTGCGCTAGAGCCCAAAGAATCAAAGAGGGAATTAAAGAAGGAACTTAAATCGGATGGCAAGGAGCAACAGCTAGCCCCTCAGTATCTTGCACCCCGCCAGATTGCGGAGCTTTCTCGCGCGTTGGCTTGGCATCAGTTTCCCTTCGAGATTATCGAGGAGGTGCTGGACAACCTCACGCAACAACGCCAGCGCGCCACGAACGAGGAGGCATTAGAGGCTGCACTAGAGCGCATGCTTTCGTTTGCCAAACTTGAGGATTTACACACCGAGCGTCGAGCGTTGCTATTTTTCGGACCTCCCGGAGCGGGCAAGACGGCGACCTGCGTCAAGCTAGCTTGGCTTGCTCGCTTAGCGCGTCGCTCGGTTAGCTTAATATCGCTAGACAGCCTACGCACGGGAGGAGCGGAGCAACTAGAGATGTATGCGGAGAAGATAGGTTGTCGTTTTTTTCATAGTCGCTCTACGCAAAGATTTGAGCGTTTGCTACGGACGCTAGAGCCGCAAACTTTGCTTTTCATCGATGCGCCTGGCATCAACCCTTACGCGAAAGAAGAGCTATCGCAGCTACAAGACTTGATGGAGCTTAGAGTTTTGCTACCTATTTTAGTTCTCCCGACTTGGATCGACACGCAAGCTGGCATCGATTTAGTTTCTGCATTCCGCATGCCCGACTGCCGCCATATTGTTTTAACTGGCGAGGACATAGACAGGCGTTTAGGTCGCTCTATTGCCATCGCGCGAGCGGCGGCATTAAAACTCACGTACATCAGCCCGCGTCCGCACATAGCGCAGGGTTTAGAGTTGCTTGACCAGAAATCGCTCTCGCATCGCTGCCTTAAGGACATCCCCGCGAGTTTTCTAGCGACGAGCAGAGCCTCGCTACGAGGACAGCGAGAGGCAAACCAGAATAGCTCGAGTGAAGATATGCAGGCGAGTAATAATAAGAATAACAAACAAGCGGCTCAGCAAACCAGCAAGCCATCTCTATCATCCCTATCGTGCCTATCATCCAAAGACACAAGGAGCAGGCAAGAGCTTGCAGATAGAGCTAGCGCGATGAGAGAAATCGTACCGCCACCTGCTACTACTACAGGTGCCTACCGCATAGCGATAGCTTCTGGCAAGGGAGGAGTTGGCAAAACGGCAATCGCGATAGGACTTGCGCATAGCCTAGCAAACTTGAGCAACGGCTTTAGTAAGAACTTGAGCCCTCGAGTATTGCTTTTCGATGCGGATTTAGGTCTTGCTAACATAGACATCCAGCTAGGTCTCAAACCGTCCCAAGATTTGACACAAGCTCTGCGTGGCGCTTGTAGTCTGCAAGACTGCATCTCGCGAGTTGCGCAAGGAGGCTTCGATGCGATAGTGGGCAAGTCTGGAGTTGCGAGCTTTGCCGAACTTGCGGCGCATAGGGTAGAAAAGCTTTTAGAGGATTTACAAGAAGTTTGCTCCTCGTATGACACCTTACTGATGGATTTAGGAGCGGGTATCGACCGCACTGTTCGCTCATTGACTGTTTTTGCAGATGAGGTACTAATAGTAGTCAACGATGAACCGACTTCTCTTACGGATGCCTACGCGCTTATCAAAGTTACTTTGCGTCGCAAATCGGATGCGCGAATATCGGTAGTAGTTAATATGGCAGAAAGCGAGCGTCGTGGTGAGCAAGCCTTTGAATCGTTGCATCGGACTTGTCGCAATTTTTTACACTACGAGTTGAGTTTAGCAGGAGTAGTGCGTCGCGATATGCAGGTTGTAGAGGCGATCCGCAAGCGCGAGCCGTTGATGGTCTATGCGCCTGGCAGCGATGCTGGCGAGGACATCACGCGCCTAGCGCGTGTTCTGGCAAAATCGAGTTGACTTGTAATGAGCTACAATAAATTACAGCGTGCTATCTGAATGGACTTACTCTCGCCCCTTTCGCGCCTGCTTGGCTTTTCACGAGCAACGAGCAACGAGCCCTCCGTTCAGAGATTGGACAAATCCTTATCGGGGCGAGGCAATAGATTTGCAAATACTAATGTTACCAACCTAGGTGCTAACCAGAATATTAAGCAGAGTGGCAACAGTCCCTCCATCCTCACGAGCACGACGCGAGCGAGCGCTGGCGAGCAAAAACTTCTAGCTCAGCTACGCAGCTTATCG
>JABAAS010000073.1 GCA_014238625.1 Alphaproteobacteria bacterium
AAGGCGCGAGTATTCGATAGCGAAGAGCTCGCTTATGCCGCCGTTTGCGATGGTGATTTTGAAGACGGCGAGGTCCTAGTTATACGCTACGAAGGTCCACGCGGTGGTCCTGGAATGCGCGAAATGTTGGCTACAACCGCAGCTCTATCAGGGCAAAACAGAGGCGACAAAGTCGCTCTGATAACCGATGGACGATTCTCGGGCGCAACTAGAGGATTCTGCGTAGGGCATGTCGGACCAGAGGCAGCCGTCGGCGGCGCGATAGCCTTGCTCGAAAACGGCGATATGATCGCTATAGACGCAGATAAAGGAACTATCGAGGTCGAAGTCAGCGACGAAGAGCTGCAAAGCAGGCGAGAAAAATGGAGCGCTCCGAAACACGACTATCAATCGGGCGCTCTATGGCGTTATGCGCAAACCGTAGGCTCGGCAGCAAAAGGAGCCGTAACACACCCCGGCGCAAAGCAAGAAACTCACCGCTACGATCTCATCTAAACTCTAGTAAGTCTGGTCTACTACGATGGAGCGATAGGCAACTAGTTTGGTTGTAGCTATCAATGTATTACGCTATAGGCTACATACTTGTATAAGTGTTGACTGTGCTATATACTTGTATAAGTGTTTTGATATATAGCGGAAGTGTTCTGTGTTGACAAGAGAGTGATTTCTACATGAAAAGTAGCGAACCTGAAAATAGAATCTTGCGAGCGGTAGGCAACACAATACTATATGGTGCTGCGGTTTGCACCATGTTTGCATTAATCGGTAGTGCGTTTTTCTGGTTGTCCTCGATTTACTTTGAGACAAAACATAACAGCGAAAGTGTCAGCGCCATCAAAGAAGATTTGTCGTATATACGATCTGATTTGTCTGATTTAAAGAACGATGTTTCCGTATTGAAAGACGATGTCGCGGTATTGAAAGAGGATGTCACGGTATTGAAAGAGGATGTAGAGGCAATCAAGGGTAAATTAAACTTACCAGAGCAACCAGTGAGCTTCTGAGCAACTGCCCGCGACAAAAAGTAGGATTAAACTACGAGATAGCTCGTAGCAACGAAACTTTAGTCGGCTAAGCTGCCTTGTCTAAGAATTTTGCAACATTGTCTTGTTGCAACCCATCACTCGCATACAACATATCCATCTTGCTAGCGATGCGCTCGACAACCCCGTCGATAATCTCCTTCTCGTCAGAGCTAAAACGACTCAAGACATAGTCTGTTACCGCAAAATTGCTAGCGGGACGACCAATCCCTACGCGCAAACGCCAATAATCGCGTCCGATAGCTGCATCGATACTACGCAAGCCATTATGCCCGCCGTCCGAACCGCCGCGTTTAATCTTAACTCGCCCCAAGGCTAAATCTAGGTCGTCATGAATAACTAGCACTTCCTGCTTGCCCTTCTTGCGCAAAAACTGCGCGATTGGAACGCCAGAGCAATTCATATAGCTCATAGGCTTTAGCAGATAAATCTTCTCGCCATCCAGCTCATCTCGCTGTAACTCGCTATAGAGCAAAGCGTCTTTAAACAACCTACGCCAAGCAAACGAGTGCAACTCCGCCAGACGCTCTACTAGCGTAAAGCCTATATTGTGCCTCGTATTCTCGTAGCATTTATCTGGGTTGCCAAGCCCGACAAAAAAAGTCACCCTACTGCCTCCACTATTGTTCAAAAATAGGCGTTTATGGTTTTTTAAGGTAAGTATCCTCTATTTTTAGCAAAAAAATGCAGGAAAGTCGACTTATTCCGCGCCACTAGCCATCTCCTTAGCCTTAGCCTCAATGGAGAGCCAAACCTTTGCCGCCGCATCAAAGCCCTCGAAGCGCGAGAGCTCCTGCAGACCCGTCGGCGAGGTTACATTTATCTCGGTCAGTAGACCGTCTATCACATCGATACCAGTGAATAGCAAACCCTTCTGTTGCAACATGGGCTTTAGCCTTGCGCAAATCTCCAGCTCGCGCGCATCTAGAGTGGTTTTCTCAGCGATACCACCAATATGCATATTCGCGCGAATCTCGCCACGCGGCGGACGGCGATTGATCGCTCCCAAAACCTCGCCATCGAGCAGAATGATGCGCTTATCCCCATCCATAACCCTCTCGACATAGGCTTGCGCGATGATCGGCAATCGCGCAGAGCCCTCCTCGTTCGGACAAAAAGATTCTAAATACGAGGCGAAGTTTACATCGTCTTTTCTGAATAGAAAAACTCCCGCACCGCCATTGCCATAGAGCGGTTTCAGCACAAGGTCGCCAACCTCGCTTCTAAAGTCTAACAACTCCTCGCGATCCATGCTGATAAGGCTGCGTGGCATAAGATCGTGATAGTAAGCAACGAGCAACTTCTCTGGCGCGTCGCGCACAGAAACTGGGTCGTTTACGACTAAAGTGTCACTAGCGATATGCTCTAGTATATGGGTCGCGGTGATGTAGCCCATATGGAAGGGTGGGTCTTGGCGCATCAGCACTATATCGATGTCTTTTCTTAAACTCTTGCGTTGAGCTGTAGACAAGACTACATCACCATCGCCACCCTCGCCGCCCTCGCCGCCCTCGCCGCCCTCGCCACCCTCGCCGCCCTCGTTGATACGCATTGCGCGAAGAGGAGCCGACACCTCGCCATCGCGCAAGGTTAGCTCGTGCGCGCGATAGTAGAATAGCTCGGCGCCAGCCTCTTGCGCAGCGCGCGCGAGCGCGTAGCTCGAATCTCCCCTAACATCGAGCGAGGTGGGAGGATCCATCTGAAAGGCAACTCGTAGAGATTCGCTAATATGTTCACTTGCAGACATGCTGTAAAATGGCACTAAATAGCGCAAAAAACGAGATGTTTTTGCCTATGGGCGAGCTTATGTCTATAGGCGAAGGCAACATCGCTACAAATAAGTAGACTATGGTCTAGAGGTTGTGAGAAAGGCGGGAATCTGCTAAAGTGCTAGTGCCTTATGGCTATAGTGCTAAACAATGCGGCAGAATAGACGTTACGGACCCGGGGGCGGTACCCGGCGCCTCCACCAGTTCCTCTTCTAATGTCTCTAAACGATAGGAGCGAGGGAGAAGAAGTGGCGGGGGCGAAATAGATTCGACGTGCGTGGTAAAGGACGCAAAGGCACTCGGTGGAGTCCCGCTGTTATCGGGCTAAATCAAAACGTGCAAACGATAATGCGCGTGTAGTTGCTCAAGCTGCGTAATAGTAGCAGAGCGACAACTGAGCTAAAGAATCAAAGGCAACTTCTGACTCGATAGCTCTAAAGTCCTAGACCAATACACAGGTTTAGGCGGGGCTTGTCGGTGCCTGGCAACAGAAACCGACACTCTTTTTAAAGAGGCAGAGGGGCGGACAAGAATGAACGGCAAAGAAAGCAAGAGAAAAATACCAGGTAAAAACACCAGGTAAAAACACCAGGTAAAAACACCAGGTAAAAACACCAGGTAAAAATACCAGGGAAAAACAGAGCAAGGCGAGGAATAGGGAACCGAAGATGAAATCAACTCACGATACTTTCGGATACTCCGCAATGATACACGAGGCTCTGCGTGGCGTCGTGCGCAAAGTCTTGCAAAAAACTCAAGACTTCGGAATGCCGCCCGAACATTACTTCTACATTACCTTCAAAACTATGGCGCAACAAGTAGTGCTACCCCTATACCTCAGGCAAAAATACCCCGAAAGCATGACCATCGTGTTGCAATACCAATTCCAGAATCTGCGAGTGGGCGAGAAAGGATTCTCCGTGGCTCTCGGATTCAGCGGTAAGTTCGAAAACCTATATATACCCTTCAGCGCAGTCGAGATGTTCTCAGACCCGAAAGCAGAACTCGTGCTTAGCTTTCAAGAAAATACTAAAGAAAAAACTCAAGATAATGCTCTAACCCCCAATCAAAAGAGCCTCGAGGATAACAATAGCCAGACAAAAATTAGCAACCTCAAAACCGATAGCCATAGCTCGTCCAATAACCCGCCTAGATTTAATGCGCCCAATGGTTTAGCGGGCGATTCAATTGGCAATCACACAAGTGGTTCAAGTAGCGATTCGAGCGGCGATGCGAATTGGCTAGGCACTATCTCATACGGCTTGCAAAAACCTCTGACAAATCAAAAAACGCCTAAAGATGCTAAACAAAGCAACCTCAAGCAAGTCGAAACAAAGGAGAAACGGGCTGGCGCAAAAGTGTTAGAATTCCCCGCTAAAAATACAAGCATACGACAAGATAAACCAGCCACTGAGACGAAGAGTAAAAGCACTCGCAAAACAAAGCCCAGCAAGACGAATTCTAGCAAGACAAAGCCCAAAAATAAAAGCAACTTTGCTCCGCAAAGCGCAATCGAAGATAGCTCGCAAAGAAACCCTGAAGACTCTAATAACGATTCTCCTAGCCCCTAACCAGAATCTAGCCAGCATCTAAGCTAGTTCTTGGCTAACACCCAATAACATCTAGTGCAAAAGTGCGATAGACAAGTCCATGACTTTAGGCAAATATGTTTGTAAGGGTGTCGTTGAGGGTATCTTTGGTGGGCTAGAAGCAGAGACCATTATGGAAAAAAAAATAGAACAGGTAGCAGAGCTAGATGTAAAGCAAAGAGCAAATCCTAGCGACAATCCTTCCTTTAGTTTTGCACCTCTTTTTGCCTTCGGGGCGAGCAAAACCTCTTACCGCAACCTATCCTCTGGCGAAAATAATGCATGGCTCAGCGAAAGCACTTTCGAGGGCGAAACGATGTTAAAAGTAGACCATCGCGCCCTAACACTCCTCACCTCACAAGCATTCCAAGACATAAACCACTTCCTGCGCAGTAGCCATCTGCAACAACTCGCCCAAATACTCGAAGACAAAGAGGCCTCCGAAAACGACCGCTTCGTCGCATTCGACCTGTTGAAAAACGCAAATATCGCAGCAGGCGGAACCTTACCAATGTGCCAAGACACTGGAACTGCTCTCGTTATGGCGAAAAAAGGACAACGCGTATGGTCATACTCTGATTCCAGCGATGAGGCAGCTATCGCGCTGGGTGTATTTGACGCCTATAGCAAAAAAAACCTACGCTATAGTCAGTTATCGCCGCTCAGCATGTTCGAGGAAAAAAATACTCGCAACAACCTGCCAGCGCAGATCGAAATCTTTTCGCAAGACGCAAAAAAAACAAGCGGCGAATACCACTTTCTATTCATCGCCAAGGGAGGCGGCTCCGCCAACAAAAGTTTCCTATTCCAACCTCCGCCATCAATACTAGATAAAGAAAGAATGATGGCGTTTCTCGACGAAAAAATACGCACCCTCGGAACAGCAGCATGCCCGCCATACCATCTCGCAATCGTAATCGGCGGAACTTCTGCCGAGCTCACTCTCAAAACCGCAAAACTTGCATCAACACACTACCTCGATAGTCTGCCAAGTAAAGGTGGCGAAAAAGGACAAGCCTTTCGCGACTTGGAAATGGAGAAAAATGTCTTGAAAATGACACAAAATATGGGAATCGGCGCGCAATTCGGCGGAAAATACTACTGCCACGATGTGCGGGTGATACGACTACCACGACACGGCGCAAGCCTGCCCATAGCGCTCAGCGTCTCATGCTCGGCGGACAGACAAGCCCTAGGCAAAATAACTCGAGATGGAATCTTCATCGAAGAGCTGGAGCGAGAGCCCGCTCGTTTCTTGCCGCAAAAACAACCTACAAAAGGAAGAGTCGTAGAAATAAATCTAAATCGTCCCATGGATGAAATTAGAGCCGAGCTTTCTCGCCATAGCATAAAAACTCGACTCTCGCTAAATGGTCCAATAATCGTAGCCAGAGATGCAGCGCACGCAAAACTAAGAGCAAGAGTAGCTCAAGGAAAAGGCTTACCCGAATACTTCAAAAAACATCCCATATACTACGCAGGTCCAGCAAAAACACCTCAAGGCTATCCCTCCGGTTCCTTCGGACCAACAACCGCAGGGCGCATGGACGGGTATGTCGATGAGTTCCAAGCATTAGGCGGATCGATGGTGATGTTAGCCAAAGGAAATCGCGCAAAAGAAGTGCGAGACGCATGCAGAAAGTATGGGGGGTTCTATCTAGGCTCCATCGGCGGAGCCGCGGCAAGGCTCGCG
>JABAAS010000074.1 GCA_014238625.1 Alphaproteobacteria bacterium
TTTAGCGGACGATGTTCTTCAGGAGCTGCAGGCAGCGTTGCCGAGTTTAGATTTGCCTTTGTCTGTGAAGGTAGATTTTCGTGGAGAGAATGAGGATCAACAAGAGGCGAGCGCATTTTTAACGCGTGCATTTGCGGTAGCTCTTTTTATTATGGGTTTAATTTTATTGACTCAGTTTAATTCATTTTACCAATGTTTATTAATACTCTCGACTGTTGTTATGTCTACGATCGGCGTTTTTTGGGGTTTATTGATAACGCAGCAGCCTTTTGGGATAGTTATGTCTGGTATAGGAGTTATTGCTTTAGCGGGAATAGTTGTAAACAACAACATAGTATTAATAGACACTTTTAACAGTATTTACCGTCACACTGGCGATTTGCGTTTATCTATATTACAAACAGGAGCGCAGCGTCTTCGTCCGGTTTTACTTACGACTGCGACGACGGTTTTAGGTTTATTGCCGCTTGTTCTGACGATGAATTTAGATGTATTGAATCGCCGTATTGAGATAGGGGGTCCGTCGTCTCAGTTATGGCAACAGCTTTCGACGGCGATAGTTTTTGGTTTAGTTTTCTCGACTGTATTGACTTTATTAGTTACCCCTTCTGCCTTGATGCTTGTAGAGAGCAGGGCTGCGAGGAAGCGAGGCGATTTCAATATTAGGGGTAAGAAGAAGCAGAGTCCTGGCAGACGTTCGCTTAGCGATTTAGTTAGGGACTAATTTAGTTAGGGGCTAATTTAATTAGGGACTGGAGAAAACTATTTTTACGAGGTATATTTACTGATGTTTAAGTTTATTAAGACTCTTTTTTCAATTTACCATATTATTTCTGCTATTTTTGTGATAGGATTAGTAATATATCTTCTATATTTATTTTTTCAATTTATTGGTTTCCTAGCACGTTTGTAGCACCATTTTCACCGAAGAGAAAATTAATTGGTTTTACCTTTATGTAGATAATAATAAGGTTAATCAATATAGTGTAGCGCCTGCTACTTTTCCCTCAATGAGTTTTAGTTATATCACTTGTTGCCCCCTAGAACTTTTTTACTAAAATTTGTTACGAAATATGTCAATGCACCGCTAAAAGTAAAATTTTGTATGGTTTTTATTTGTAGGTCTGAAAGTTGCCAAGGATTATATTTTTGTGGGAATAAATAATGCATAGTTAAAACTATCAATGCAAAAGCGATAATGGAGCTTACCAAGAGAACAAAAGCATTCAACACAAAATACTTAGTTTCTTCTAGCTTAAACTCTAGGTCTGCTTTTTTTCCTCCAACCGTATCCTTTGGCATTAAGTTTTCGTATTTTTTCTCCTCATTCATTATATGTATTAGCGGTTATATTAACCCCAATTGCTTTTTATCTAATTTAAAATCTTTATAATAATCTTGAATTACATCATCAGGTATTATGGAGTATTGCCCCAATGTTTCTCTTGTTTTTTGCCAAGGTGTCCCCTTTTGGTGCGTTAGAGCGGATAGCCTAATTCCATTGCAATGTCCGTGTGTTTCCAATACGCCTCGCATGATACTTTCTTCTTCATCAGAAAAAGGTGAGGATAGTATGTCTTCGCTGATTTTACTTGTTATAGCTCCTCTACCATAACGCTTCACTTGATGGTACAAATCTTCGATTACGGGACCATATTTCCAAGCCTCGATTCTGTCTGCGACTAGGGGTTTCTTATGCTTCCCCAACATAAATCCGTGCGCGATATAGACGAGCTTGATTACTTGCAGAGGAGTTAGCCCCTCCCCCTGCCTAGATGCTTCTTCGATGAGGAAGTTTGCGACTTTTCTAGCGGAATGCATATCTATTTTTCATGGTTTTAGGCTATATTTAGCGACCCTCCCCCCGTTTAGCGTCGACATTTTACCACACTACCCCCATTCCGTCAAATCCGCAAGGTGAAACGCCTTTGCCTTTGTTTTCGATTTTACTAACGGTTAGGGTTTAGAGTTTCTTTTATTATTATTGCATAAATGGCAGGCGAGGTATCTAAGATATATGGTGCCCAGATGGTGCCCAGATTTTGCCCAGATGGTGCCCAGGAGAAGACTTGAACTTCCACGAGGTTTCCCTCACAGGTACCTGAAACCTGCGCGTCTACCGTTTCCGCCACCTGGGCTTGTTTTTGGGCTTGTTTTTGGGCTTGTTTTAGGCTTGTTTTGGTTTTTGTCTTGTCTGGCTTGTCTTTGAGCTTGTCTTTGGTCTTGTTTTGGTTTTTGTTTTGATCTTTGGATGGTTATCCTACGAGTTATGAATTCTTGCGCGCCTTACGCATTTTGTCAAGCGTTGAGGGCTACGACTATGATGATGGCGAGCCCTAGTATGATTCGGTATGTTACGAAGGGCATTAGCCCGATGCGTTTTATCGAGCGCATGAATAGGTATAGGGCTATGATTGAGACGATGAAGGATAGGCTTGCTGCGAGCAGACTTTCTTTTATGGCGTCTGCTTGTTGTGCGCTATCGCCATCGATCAGCATAGATGCGATACCGAGGCTACTTGCGCCGATGAGCACTGGCATTGCGGTTAGCAGAGCGAGTCTTGCGGCTTGCTTTCGTCCTAATCCGTATAATAGAGCTATTGTCATGACGAGTCCTGCGCGCGAGGCGCCTGGCATCAGGGCGAGGCATTGCACGACGCCGAGCCCCAGCATTGCGAGCGGCGGTATATTTTCTATGCTTTTTTGAGTGCCCTTGCCCTTGTCCTTGTCCTTGTCCTTGTCTTTGTCTTTGTCTTTGTCTTTTGTGTCTGCGGCGAGCAAGAGCAGCGCGAAGACTATGGATGTGGTTGCGATCAGGCTTGGGTTTCGAGGCAAGTTTTCGAGCAACCCTGCTTGAGCTATCACGGCTGCGAGTATCATCAGAGGTGTGGTTGCTATAGTAATCCGCGTTAATATTTTTGCTCGTTTAGTAGAGCTTTTGCCTTGGATCATATCTTTTGCGGCGGCGGCTAGATCGAGCCACTCTTTGTAGAAGAAGATAAGCAGCGCGAGCATGCTACCGCAATGCAGCGCTATGTCGAGCGCTATGCTATGGCTTCCTTGTCCGAAGAAGTGTGAGAAGAGGGCGGCGTGCGCACTCGAGCTTATGGGCAAGAATTCAGTGATGCCTTGTATTATTGCGAGTGCGATTATTTCTGAGTTAATCATCGGAGCTAGCCTTTGCTTTATGAGGGAGCTTGTGAGCAGTTTTGCGAGTATTTTTGCGAGTATTTTTGCGAGTGTTTTTGCGTTGTGTTTCTATGATATTAGCTACCTTTTTGCTGAAACATGCTAGGATTAGAGCATATAATTTTTTTGTTGATTATAAGTTTAAACTTGCAAAGTTAATCTAGGGTTTAGTTTGACTTTGTCATTTTATTGAGACTATTTTTTATGAAGACGATGAGCATCGCCTCGCGCGTTCCGGTTTTGCTTTTGACGATGTCAGCGCAGGGAGTGGCTGGTTGGGCGAGTTTTTTTCTCTCCCCAGCGAGCATCGAGATTGCGACGACACTTTCGCTGCCTTTTTCGTGGATAGGCTGGCAGGTTGGGATAGTCTACGGAGCGACTTTATTTGGCTGTTTATTTTCTGGTCGTGTTATCGCGGTGATTGGAGCGAGCAGGAGTCTTCAGCTTTCGATGCTTTTGACGATTTTTGGAGCAATACTTGCGACTTCATTTTCTGGCAGCTCATTAGGAGTTTTCTGGCTATTTCTGGGCAGTATTTTTATCGGTCTAGGCTACTCGTTCACGAACCCCGCCTCGTCTGAGCTTTTGATACTATTTTCAGGTAAGGGAGGCGGACTTCTTTTTTCACTGAAGCAGTCGAGCGTTCCGTTAGGTTTAGTTGTAGCTGGACTCACGACTCCGCTATGCACGCAACATTGGGGCTGGCAGAGCTCGTCGTTGCCAGTTGTTATAGCGGCGCTTTTGAGCATTGTTTTTTTAGAGCACTCGCGCCCGCGCTTTTCGCAAACTTTGGCGGATAAGCAGAGACGCCAGCAATTAGCTTCTCGTCCTTCGGCTATTTTGAGCAAGGGATTTGCGCGAGGTATTTTTGTTGGTATTTCACCTTTACGAGGTATTTTTCGTTTATGCAAGACGCCGCATTTATTTTGGCTAGCGATGGCGAGCGTTAGCTTGTCTCCGATTCAGATGACGGTTATGGGCTACACGAGTCCATTTGCGGTTGATTATTTAGGCTATGGCTTACTTGTGGGCGGCTTTCTTTTGAGTTTATCGCAATGCGCGACTTTTATCGCGCGCCCTTTGTGGGGAGTTATGAGCGACCGCTATTTCGAGTCGCGGCGTATGATAGGTCTTCTTGCTATAGCGGGCGGCTTTCTTTCCTTGTCGCTATTACTTCTTCCGCGAGGAGCAAATTTTTTAGTAACGGCGATTTTGTTCAGTTTACTTGCGGCTTGCGTTGTTGGCTGGAATGGTCTTTTTATGATGAGTTTGGCTGTTTTGAGCAGGGAACGGCGTGCTGTCGGGGGTTCTTTTGCGCGAGGTAAAGTTTCTGCTAATGGTATGTCGGTTAGCGAGGCTACCTCCTCTGCGTTATTTTTCACCTACGGAGCCTGTTTTATCGGTCCGGTGATGGTACCTACGATTATCGATTGGACTGGCGGCAATTACGCTTTTGTATTCGCGTTATACGGAGTTTTAGGCATGATTTCTGCTATTTATTGCTTGCGTCGCTCTTTGCGTTCGAGTTTCGGGTGATGGGATTCGCACTTAATCCAAATTTCATCAACTTTATTGACTTTTTACCTAATGCGGCTCGAGTGAATCTGGCGAGATTTACCTTTATGAGCAACAATTTATCATTTTTTCATCAACCATATTGACCAAAAACGATTTTTAGATTGCTTGCCTGAGCGCGACTACCTAGAATGCCAGAGGTGCTCTGCCATGATGCTATGGCAGAGCATTATTGACCTAGGATTTTTGGTATTTTTGGTATTTTATAGGTGAGTTTTATGCGTCCTAGCATGCATAAGTTTACGGAGTTAGAGAAGAGCTTTCCGCGTTTGCGTTCTGCTTTAGAGCGCAAGCGAGATTTTGCGGAGATAGACGAGTTATTCACGCCGAGCGCGTCTTCTGCTCAGGCTTCTCGTTGCGAGCAGTGCGGAGTTCCATTCTGCCAGACATATTGTCCGGTTGATAACAACATACCGGACTGGCTGATGTTACAAGCGGAGGGAGATGCTCGAGCAGCTTGGGAGCGTTTGAGCGAGGTTAACGCGTTGCCTGAGGTATGCGGTCGCATCTGTCCGCAGGATCGTTTATGCGAGGGCAACTGCGTTTTAGAGCGAGCGGGTCATGGCACGGTTACGATCGGTGCGATTGAGAAACAAATATCCGAGCATGCGTTTGCAAGTGGTTGGGTTACGCCGCTGAGTCCGCCATTTGAACGAGAGGCTTCGGTTGGTATTATTGGCACTGGTCCTGCGGGTATATCTGCTGCGATTCGTCTGCGCGAGTTTGGTTATCAAGTTACCATGTATGAGGCGCAGGATCGCGCTGGCGGTTTGCTTATATACGGGATTCCGAATTTCAAACTAGACAAGGAGGTTGTGCAGAGGCGAGTGCGCTGGCTTTGCGATAGCGGCGTTTCGATAGAGCTGAATTGTCGCATCGGCAGGGACAAGAGCTTTACTTGTCTACGAGAGCAGCACGATGCGGTTTTAGTAGCGACGGGGGTATATGCTGCACGTCGTTTGTCGTTGTCTGGCGAGGATATGCGGGGAGTTGTTTCTGCTTTTTCCTACCTGCAGCATTCTGATCGTTGCCATTTGGGCGACAAGATTTCTAGTGCTGAGCATCTTTCGATGACGGCAAAAGATAAGCGAGTAGTAGTTTTAGGCGGTGGCGATACGGCGATGGATTGCGTCCGCACTGCGCAGCGTCAAGGAGCGAAATCTGTTCTTTGCTTGTATCGGCGCGACCGCGCCTCGATGCCTGGCTCGCGCAGGGAGGTTGCGAAGGCGGAGGAGGAGGGTGTTAGTTTTGGTTTTCTTTACAGCCCTTTGTCTCTTTTAGGGGTTAGC
>JABAAS010000075.1 GCA_014238625.1 Alphaproteobacteria bacterium
TCCTCTTTCGTATTTTTGTACTTGTTGGAAGGTTAGGGACAAAAGGTCGCCGAGTCGTTTTTGACTAATCCCCAGCATTGTACGACGCAAGCGTATCTTGCTACCCATATATTGGTCGATTTCATTTGCACCGAGCTTTTTGCCGCGGCGACCTTTCTTAACCAAAGGATTTTCTTCTGTCATTTTCAGCTCCATATTAGAATGTTGTTTTTTAGCAGTTTTTCGCCTTTAACGCAACATTAAAAAATTTTTCCCCTAACACTACACTATAAAATAAAGCTATAGCAACAGCAGATGGCAAAAACTGCTTCGATACTAGGCGGTTAATTAGTATTTATAATTTTTTTCTTATTAATATAAGACTGAAGCTTATGCTCGCCCATAGTAGCCAAAATAGGCTATTGCCAATTTTACTCATTAATAGCAGATGCTTTGTTTTTGGTGGTAAAGGAGCATCGATCCAGCCTTCGCTTTCTAGGGGTAATCTAGCTATTTCATGTCCGAAGGAATCGAAGGCAGCAGAGATCCCGGTATTTGCGGCGCGGAAGAGAGGTATTCCTCTTTCGATGGCGCGCACGCGTGCCATTTGCAGATGTTGGTATGGTCCGCTACTACGCCCGAACCATCCATCGTTAGTTGCGTTGAATAAGAGGTCTGCCTGATCAATTTTAGAATTCTTGCGTTGTAGTGAGAACGGCAAGGATTCGGAAAAAATCGCTTCGTAGCAGATTTGCACGTTCATCTTTAAAGTAGGATTAGCTTTTAGCAGTTTGTTATTTTCGTCACCGCTCTCGAAGCTAGGAAAGCTAGTTAGGGTTTGGATAGTGGTGCCGAGCAAATGTCTTGAGAAGGGTATGAATTCTCCGAAAGGCACGAGCTTTACCTTGTCGTAGAGTCCTTTGATGCGCCCGAAATTATCGATCATGATCAAGCTATTCCTGAATCCTTTTGTTGATCTTTGCTGTTTGCTCTCACGCACTGCGCCGAAGACCATCCAACGCGGCACGATTGCTATGAGCTGTGGCATCCAGGGGTGCAGTAGCATTTGTTCGTTTGCTACATCTTCTGTTTTTAATCTGTAAGGAAAGGCGGTTTCTGGCCATAATAGTAGCGAGATGCTACTCGCTCTTTTTTCTTTCGAGAGATTGATGGTTCGGCGGAAGTTATCGATCGCATCGCTCTCACGCCATTTTTTATGCTGCTGTATATTGGGTTGCACTATCCGTATGGTTGGTGAGTTTTTATCTATGGCTGGAGTTGCTTCTAGTCGCCAAGCACCGAAAGCGGCGGCACTAGCTGGTATGGCGAGCGATACGAGAGCGCAGATGCAGGCTTTACGAGTGCGTTTCGCCAATATGTGGAATATAGCCAACGCGGCGATGGCATAGGAGCATAGGGCGAGTAGGCTAGTTAGCGCAATTCCTCCCAGTGCATTTGTCTGCAGTAGCATTATACTTATATTCCAAGAGTAGCCCGCGAGATTCCAGGGGAAACCGCCGAATAGTACTGAGCGTAAAGATTCTGCTAGCACGAAGGTGCAGATGAAAATCCCTATACGGAAAAGAGCGCTTTCGCTAGGGTATAGGCGCAACAGCAAACGCTGGGCGAATAATGCGCCAAGCGTGAAGAGGGATAGGTAGCAACAGATTAGCAGTAGGGATATTCCCGCCACTCCTGCGCCAAGCAACGATTGTCCGAAGGATAGGTATACTGCGTAGGCGGTCCAGTATAGCGAAGAGATATTTGCGCAGAAAGCCCAGGCGAACAGTAGCAAGTATATTCTTGTTATCTTTTGCGTTTTTTGCGGCTCAAATGCGACCCATAAGCAAGGCAGGGCGAAGGATATGTATGCTGCTGGCAGTATGAAAAATGGAGCAAAGGCGAGGCTCCACATAGCTCCGCCTATACAAGCGCATAGTAGCGCGCTTTTGCCTCGTAGAATGGTTTGCAAAACGAGGTTGCTATGAACTCTGCTACTATCCTTTGACAGTATTTTCGTACGCACTAGTTTTTTGTGTTTTTTGCTTCCAGTTAGAATTCTCGTCGAAACTTTCTCCTTGCGGTGCGACTATTTTCAATCGAGAGATACGCCGAGTTGAAGCTTCGATGACTCGAAACTCGAACTTGCTTTTAGGGTCGTTTATGGCTTCGCCGCGGTTAGGCACGCGTCCGGCTAGTGAGACGACTAAACCGCCGAGAGTGTCGACTTCTTTTGCGCCGAGCTTTTTGCCGAATCGTTCTTCGAATTGTTCGATCGTCAGGCGTGCGTCGACTATGACATTCTTTTCTGCGTCTTGATAACAGATTAGCTCTAGGTCTTTGTCGTGCTCGTCGTGGATTTCGCCAACGATTTCTTCAACGACATCCTCCAACGTCGCCATTCCGTCGATGCCACCATACTCGTCGACAACGAAAGCTATCTGTAGCCGCTCTTGTTGCATTTTCACCAACAGGTCAAATACTCGTAGGCTTGGTGCGCAGAATAACGGAGGGTGGAGTAGCTCTCGCAGAGGGAAAGGTTGGCTTCTATTATGCTGCTTTGGGTTATAAGGAGTATTTATTGCCAGACTAGAATCTTTGTCGCCATTTTGCGCTATGTGCAATAGTAGCGATTTGACATGCAATACTCCGACGATCCGATCTAGCGTTTTCTGAAAGACAGGGTAGCGCGAGTGAGGCTTTTCTGTAACGAAGGACAGTAGCTCGTCGTAAGGTGTGTTTATATCGAGTGCTTGCACATCGGCGCGAGGCACCATCACGTTTGCGACTGTTTTATCGCCAACCTTTAAAATGTTTGTGATCATGGTGCGCTCTTCTGGCGCTAGCTCAAAGAGCTTATCTTCTTCGATCAGCTCACCGATGGTCTCGCGTATGGGGTTTCCAGCAAAGCGTTTGCGTAGCCATGCTGTCAGGGACGCGGTCAGGCTATGGGTATCGCTGTTCGCGCTAGGAGCTTGAGGCATGTCTTCGTTGGCAGTGAATGCTATGATATATGATAATCACTAGGATAATTCTTAAGGATAATTCTTATGATAGTCTTTGGAATAATCGCTAGAACAAGGGCTGGATTCTGGAAAGCCAAGCTTTCGCAGAATCGCTTCCTCCTCTGCTTCCATAAGGTCTCGTTCTTTTGGGGTTGCGTGATTTAGCCCAACTAAGTGCGCTATGGCATGCGCTGTTACATGCGCGCAATGCGCTTGTGCGTCCAGCTGGTATTCTGCGACCTTGCGTTGCAAACCTTGATAGCCGAGCGCGATGTCGCCAATATAACGATTTAGATAGTGGTTTTCATCTCGTCTCTGCAAAAAGCTGGTTGGGTTGATGTTCGCATAATTTTCTCCGCCCTTTTGCGAGATGCTTTGCTCTTGTTCTGGAAATGCAAGAGAATCGCAAGGGGTGTTTTTTCCTCTAAAACGTTTGTTGAGCTCACGCATATGGCGTTCGTGCGTGCACAGTATAGTCACGCCCCAACGTTGCTGATTTCGCTCTTTATCCATAAAGAACTCCATGGCTACATCGGCAGCGCGGTATACTTGTTCTAGCAAGGTTTTCTGTCGCCGCCATAAAATGGAATTTATTTGCAGGGTGATCTCGCGCCTCGAGTTATGTTTGCACAAAGGTAAATCCTCGGGCGATAAAGTTTGCGACAACCTTGGTTTCGTGTGGTCTGCGGGCATGAAAAAACTAGTCTAAAGTTATCCTTCTCCGTACGCTCGTAGCACTTCCGCCACGAGCGGATGCCGCAACACCTCGCGTGCCGAGAAGCGTACGAAAGTAGCTAGGTGCGCAAGTCTCTTCTCTGCATCGAGCAAGCCGTTATTCTTTCCAGAAGGTATGTCAGCTTGTCCAGGGTCTCCGGTTATTGCCATCCGCGATCCTTCTCCAAGTCTCGTTAGAAACATCTTCATCTGTTGTGGCGAAGTGTTTTGCGCCTCATCGAGTAGCAGGAATGCGTTCTCGAGCGTGCGCCCGCGCATAAAGGCAAGCGGAGCGATCTCGATTGCACCGCGGGTGATTAGGCGCTCGGTACTTTGTCTACCCAGAGCTCTGTGTAGTAGGTCGAAGATCGGTCGCAGGTAAGGGTCGACCTTCTCTCGCATATCGCCAGGCAAAAATCCAAGATGCTCTCCTGCCTCAACGACTGGACGAGAGAGCACCAAACGCTCTATGTCACCGCGTAGTAGTAGCGATAGTCCGTAGCATAACGCTATACAAGTCTTGCCAGTGCCAGCAGGACCTAGAGCAAAAACTAAAAACTCTTTGTCCAAGGCTTGCAAGAATTGTCTCTGCTTGGAATTGCGCGGAGAAATCGTAACCTTAGGTAATTCTAAAACTAACTCTTCTGTTATTTCTTTTACCTCTTCGCTATCTTCGCTCTCGTGTTTGGTATGACCGAAGTCCTCTTCGCGCAATGTTTCGCATCGTTTTAGTCGTTCGTATAATCCCTCGAGATGCGTTCGTGCCCTTTCGCAGTTCTCCTGCTCTCCACGGCATACGACAGCGTTTCCCCTATGGTCGAGACTCACCTCGTATAGTCGCGCTAGGCGTTTCAGCCTCTCTGTGTGCGGACCGAATAGCTCCGGCAAAAGGCTATTGTCCTCAAACCAAATAGTTGCCGCCAAAGACATTGCTCTAGTCGGCGGTTTGGTGAGTTCTTTGTTTGCGTGTTTCGGTTCGTTCAAGGTCTCAAGCCGTAAGAATAGGCAGGGGAAAAGAAATAATTACAAAGACAGCGGTCAATCGTAGCACTATCGGTTATTTCGATTGTTTTTCGGTAACGATAAAAGTTTAAGGCAAAATGCGCAAAGACAACTCGCCCTTTTCGCACATAGCAAGTAGCTCCGATATTGACAGAAAAAAGAACAAGCGCAAGAATTAGCCAATCCGAAGCCAACTGCGAAGCGAGCAAGGCACGCACGATATCAAATCCATCCCGTAACTCTAGTATAGCTTATACTTGTCTGCAAGCTAAAAACAAGCTATAATGGCAGTAGGGAGAAGACGCTTTTACAGTGAAGTTAGGGCGGCTTCACAGTCTTTTTGTCGCATCAATTGCCTCAAGCCTCTATGGACTAGCCTTCTAACACGAACAGAGCGATGGACGATCATCTTTTGGCAGAGTTTTTGACGGAAACTCTCGATTCAATCAATGCTTTAGACAGTAAGTTAGTCTCTTTCGAGGAGAATCCTAACGATGCGCTGGCGCTCGCGGAGATATTTCGAGTCGTCCATACTATCAAAGGCACTTGTGGTTTCCTAGATTTGCGACGGCTTGAAAAAATAGCCCATGTTAGCGAGTCTCTGCTGCGAATTTTTCAACAATCGCCAGAAAGCGTATCGAGCACTCGAGTCAGCTTAGTTTTGGAATCTCTAGATTGCATCAAGTTAATCTTGGACGGCTTGGCTAAGACTGGCAAAGAGCCACAAGGAGACGATACAGACCTATTGTCTCGCTTTCATGAGGCGGAAACTTCTGCAATCGTCTCGACTAAGCAGGCGGTGACTAGCGATAACGAGGAGGGGGTAGTTGAACAAGCAAAAGAAGCAGGTGGAAAGGCAGATGACGAACCATCGAGAGAGTCTAGCGATTCTCCGATGCCAGCTGTTTTTGGAGATTCTTCGAGCGAGATATCTGTACCTTTCTTAGCGGATTCTTTGGCAGATTCTTCGGAAAATTCTCTGGAGGTTCCAGCCGCAAAAGGCATTGATATTTCATCACAATGGCAAGGAGCTGCTACAAATATGCCGACGGCACAGTCAGA
>JABAAS010000076.1:0-3718 GCA_014238625.1 Alphaproteobacteria bacterium
CCAGCTCATCGGCTATCTTGTCTAACGCGCTCTCCAAAAGCGAGACCATGTCGTCTTCCATGCTATCGAAGTAGTCTATCGCACGCGCAACCGTCTCGAAAGCCTGCGCCGCACGTGCCTCCTCCGACTTGGCTAGTCCCTCCTCGTAGCCGCGTTGCTTATGCTCCTCCAAGCTACGCGCAACCTCCTGCTTCGCACGACGCTGCTCGCGCGCTAAATCCTCAAGTAGCGACTCTCCATCCTCTAATCGCGCGTAATCCGCACTCTTGAGAACTCGACCGCTCGTAAGCGGCGTGATGCTATCGCCTAATATGCGAGCCAGCCGTGCCATCGCTCTATTACCACATTCGCTAAAGTAAGCCATAATCTCGAAGTTCGGTTGCCAGAACTATCAACACCGCTAGAATTATCATTAGAATTATCGCTCCCCTCTTCCCTACCTTCCTCCTCGCTATTCGCAAAAACCGCTAGACCAACCGACAAACCCTCCTCCGCGCTACGCTCAACCTTAGACACTACCGAATATGGACATTTCAACGCTAGTCGCCGCAAAATCTGCTCGTCCAAACCCTCCTCATCACCGCCAGTAAGACCATCCTTGCAATGCAGTAGTAAAAGACGCAAGCCCAGCTCTATGTGAAACGCTCGTTCGTTCAAGCGCGCGCGCGAAGTGGCGTCTAGCTGTAACGAAATCCAATCCTCGCGCGGACGCAGCTCCGTAGCCACACCGCTCGCAAACTCGTAGCCGCTATCGCCTAGCCCCTCGCGCAAACGCGACACAGAAACTCGGTCGATAACTAACGATAGCTCGCCAGAGCTCAAAACAAGTCCCATCGAAAATAATAGACGCTGTAAGTCGGGCGCGTCTATCATCGCTAGACGCGCGAAAAATGATAAGTCCGAATCCTTTTGCGGAAATGCAGAAAAATCTAGCGAAAAAACCTCGAATATGCGGCGCGATAAAATCGAAGTGCGCCACAATTGCTCCATAACATCAGAATAAGCAGGCGTTGAATCGTCCTTGTTACTACCCGCCTCACTCAAACGCAATCGCTCCCTTCGAGTTAGGGCTGGGGCTAGTAGTATAGGTTTGTACGAAGGGTCGATGTAGCCAGCAGGATTAAACTGAAAGCGCAGCCATCGCTCTAATACTCGCTCGGACAGACTAGCTGGTATCTCCGCGGGCGCAATAGTCCCTTGAGTAACCTCTTGGGTAACCTCATCTTCGATAGCACCATTGCGCCCAAGCGTCGTCCCAGTTAAGTTTTGCGGACACATAGCATCAATTACTCCGTTTCAATTTAATCTATCTAATTAACTATATTAAATTAATTTCTGTAATTAATTTTGTATTAATATAATTAACTTTATATCAATTAAATCTCGCTAATCTTAATTGTCTAGTTGACAATTAATCTAAATTTCTTTGCTCTTGTCATCTTTAGCCTGACGCGAGCTCAAAGTCGCCGTGCCAGCAATAGGCGATATCACCCCTTGCGCAGAACGCTTGCTAAAGTTCAAATAACCGCGTCGATACAAGCCAAGCAAAATCAACACGAGAACGCCTAACGCACAAACCGCTCCTAGAAAAAATTCTACTAGACGAACCTGCTTGCGCTCCTCAGCAAGCCTGCGGCGAATGCGGTAAAAGTCCGCCGATTTCTGACCAGGTAATGCCAAAACTTCTACCCTGTCAAAATCTACCTTCTCAACAGAATCCGAAACAAACTTGCGTATACGCGGAATCAGCGTGTCGTAGTCAAATTGCTGGTCATACTTAATGAAAACAGAAACCTTGCCACTATTACTATCCGAAGACGTCGGAAGAGCTATATGAACTCGCGCAACAATCACACCATCAAACAAAGCTACAGTGCGCGCTAGCTCCTCAGACAATCCATAAATATAACGCACATGCTCCTCAAACGGAGTCGGAATCAAACCACTCTTGCCAAATAGGTCGTTCAGTGAAACATACTGACGCTGCGGGTAGCCCGCCGCTGATAATATGTTGATCGCATCCGCAAAGTGACGAGTCGATACGCTAAGACTATAACCCTCCTTAAGCGCAATCTTGTTCGAACTTATATTGTAACGAGATAGTGCCGCTACCATCTCGTTTATCTCGCGCTCCTCAAGTTTCGAGTAAAGCTCTTGCGAGCAGGATGAGAGTAAAGTCAACGCGCTAGATAAAAATATTAATAAAGATACTCGCAACCGTCGCATAATAACAAAAAAATAATCCTCAAAATAATAAATCTAAATATTCGCAATAAAAAACGCGTAAAAAATAATCTCAATAAAATAAAATAAGCAAAATAAATAAAGTACTCAAAAGCACTCAAAAGCACTCAAAAATAACCGCGCAGTTAATAGTTCGGGCGATGCTTGCCGTTACTCACAGAATGCAAATTCTTCGCAAAATCCATAGCCGCCTTGTCCTCGCTAAGCGAGGTCGCTCTCGTAGCTAAACGCTCGGACGCAGAACTCTGACCCGCTAGCTTCAATGCTAGTGCCGCAAATAACTGGCCATCTACAGAATCCGGATTCTGTAGCAAAACTCCCTGCTCGATTAAACGCGCCGCCGCAACATACTTCCCATCGCTTATCAACGCCAAAGCGTTGCCCAATACTCCAACCTCATTGTTTGGCGTACGATGCTCGATATAGTCGAATATATCCTTCGAGGCAGAACTCAATCCGTAAAATACACCCGTAAAAGCTATCTCGGCTAGAAGACGAAGTTGCGCAGAACTGAGAGAGGTAGGGGCAGAGTCCGACATATGAAAAATCCTCTGAAAATTAATGCTCGATAATCACGCAGAGAGAATCTGCGACGAGGCAGCGTGTTGTTGGTTCTCGATAGACTGGATGATCTGTAACATCTGGTCTACAAACTTGCTAACCTCCTTGTGTAACTCGTCCTCGTTCTCTCGCAAAGCCTGCGCATGCGTAGCCGCAGCCTTGCTCAAGCTCGCATCCGCATCCTCCGTCTTCGAGGCAAAGTTCATACCCCCCTTCAAAACGCTCGAGCTGCTGTCCAGCATCTGATTGCCAACCGTAAACGGCTTCATCTGTTGCGTATATTCTAAACCACTCGACTTCGCGCTGTAAGCCGTGCCAGCCATCGAAAGACCCGCACCAACTAGCTGCAAGCCAGAACTCACAACCGAGCCAGTCAACTCCATCGCCGCGCTCGAACGCATCTGCGACGCTGCTTGCTTGTAAGCAGTGCCAACTAAAAGCAAGTCCGTCATACGAGCGTCAGACTGCGAACGCTGCATCGATAACATCGATTTAAATATAGTCTGCATGATCTGAGACATGTCGAAGCCTAACTTGCTCGGTAGCTCGCCAAGCATGCTCTTGTAAAGAGAAGCATCCTGCAAAGATAGTTTGTCTTGCGGGGGTAAAACGCCTAGCTCATGACTCTCGGCAATCTGAGCAGCACTGGAAGAGGCGGGCGTCTGCGACGAAAGTCTCGCTTGGGTAGCAGCACGCTCGGCTTGCGCCTTGTCCTCCACCTTACTCACCGTCTTGCCCACCGCTTTGCCAGAAGACTCAGCTACGCTCGATAGCGCAGCCTCATCATCTAACACAGAGTGCCTGTAAAGCGCCCTCGCGTAATCGTTGTTCGATAATGTCGTATCGCTCATAAGTCAAATCCTCCAGATAAACGCAAAGCCAAAAAGCCTCGCAAAGTTAAAAATAAAACGCC
>JABAAS010000076.1:4105-5642 GCA_014238625.1 Alphaproteobacteria bacterium
CAAAATAACTACCGCAACTATAATCTGCGAAACTATCTTGGAGACAAGCTTCGCAACCTTCGAGTCCATACCCATCGACTCAAACATAGACGCTATCGGCTGAGCCAAGGCGTTTGTCAGTTTCTCCATAGCACCAGTCTGCGTCAAAACCATAACCGAAACAGTGATAATCGCCGCCGCTACAAGAGCACAACCAACTAACGCAGAGCCCGCACCAAACGAAATCGCCGCCAATGCTATCGAGGCAACTACCGTTATCGCCGCAGCTATCCAGCCAAAAACTTGCGCAACTATGCTACCTGTATTGCTCTGCTTCGTCTTGTCCGCTACCTCCTTAAACTTCGCTATGTTGCTCTTCGATAAGCTCTGCAACTGCGCTCGCGTTATCTTCGTGCTCAAAGTCTGCGTCTTCGATTGTTGCTCTAGGTTCGCTATCATGAGTTTCTGTATCATCGCCATAAGCTCGTCCTTCGAAAGCTTCAAACGAGGTCCAGGAAAAGCCGGCCGCCTCTGCAAAGAAATAGCGTTCAAAGTCGTCGTCGGGATATTACCCTTCTCTACTTGATGCTCGCTCGCATGCCCCTTCTTAACCGCATCCAAAAACTCCTCGCTAATCTTGCCACCAAAAGCAGCAGAAATAGCAGCAGGATTAGTTAGTCCAATCGAACCTGAATCGCTCATTTACTAATCCTCCTCATTTGCTTGAATCATTTGCTTGGTTTCTCATTTGCCCGCCCCATCATCAAGGCTCTTCAGCACGCCTGCAATGCGAGCGCGTAATGGCGTCCGTAGTTTCGCTCGGTCTAAATCTTCTAACGCCGCCGTCAATAGCTCGCGCGCAGCCTTCTTCTCGTTACAACGAATGCAGGATTCCGCAAAACGATAGGCGTTCTCAGGACTCGGAAAAAGCTGCCAAGCCGTCTCTAAAAGCGGCAATGCTCGAAAAGCCTGTCCCTGAATCGCAAATACACTCGCTAAAGCCGTCCAGTAGTCCGAATTGTTGTGACCATGCAGGCACAAAAATAAAAAAGCGCGGTAAGCAGTCGTGTAATCCTTCTCCTTATAAGCGTTCGAGCCAACCGCGTAACATAGGTCCAGAAAACCCTGATCTATACCGCAAGCAGCACTGATGCTAACTCCAGAAGATATCTTCGCTAAAATCGCAGCCTGATCCGCTGCTCGCCGCTCGCTCGATATGCCCTCGCTCATCAAAATATCTCCGTCTCTATCATAGTCGCTCGATTTGGTTGTATATGTTTATATTATAATTGCACACAGTTTGCAATTAATGATCAAGTCTTGTCAGTAGCAGGGCTAGTGTAGTTTAGCCCAGTCTTAGCGCGGTCCTCGCGCAACTCGCGCAAATCACGCTCCGCCTCGTCGAGAAGAGTGCGTTGCTCGCGAATAGCATCGTTATACTCCTCTTGCTCGTCGGGCGTCAGGTGCGATATGTCGACAGACTCGGGATCGTCAAGCGCAGACTCGCTGATGCCTGCCTCCAAAAGGCCAGCACGTATGCGAGCAAGCTCCTCAGAGC
>JABAAS010000077.1:0-5133 GCA_014238625.1 Alphaproteobacteria bacterium
ACAGCCTCGAGGGTGCGAATCTTCGTGTGAATCTTGGTGTGAATTTTGGCGCAAAAAGCCCGCGCGCTCGATTGCAAACTCTGGTCGCTAGCCACGCGGGAGGCTTATCTCTACCCTGCGAGGAAACTCGCCACGCAAAAAACCGAGCATCGCTGCCTTGCTCGCAGCACTAGCGCAGGCTCCAGTCGAAAACCCCTTCTTTAACACCTTGCTTACTCCCCCGCTCCCCCCTACGCCTAGACTTTCGTCCAGAGAAGCAAACTCAGATTTCTTATGCGAAGCCATATCCGATTCTTGCGTTATTTTAATCTCTATGCCAACATGAAAAATCAATGCAATAATAGCAGAAAATGCAGAGATAAATGATAACAAGCGCCCGTAGCTCAGCTGGATAGAGTGTTTGACTACGAATCAAAAGGTCGGGAGTTCGAATCTTCCCGGGCGCGCTCCACCAAGCTCTATAATCGTAATGCTCTATAATATAGAAATAAAGGCAAAAAACTAGAGGCAAAAGACTAGAGTCTAGCGCGCTAAGGTTATGATAGTTTCAACCCTGCAAAAGATAATCGGTAGCTCGCGCGACATCGACTGGGGACACGGACGCTCTCGCCGATTCCTAATCAAAAAAGACGCCATGGGATTCTCCTTCACCGATACATTGGTAGAACAAGGAGTCAACCTAGTACTCCAATACAAAAACCATCTGGAAGCCTGCTATATCTTGGAAGGAGAAGGGCAGCTCACAAACGAGGAGAGCGGAGAGAAATACGCTATCGCGCCGGGCTTGTTCTATGCTTTCGATAAGCACGAGCGACACAGAGTCGAGGCTTTTAGCAAACTGCGCATGCTCTGCGTGTTCTCGCCAGCACTCGAGGGGGATGAAAAACATAGCCACAAAGATAAGGATAGCCATGGCGATTCCTCTTACTAGAGAAGATAAAGAACCGCCACTCAAAGAGTAACGAGCTTTTGCCTCCTAAAGCTAAAGCGTATTAGCGGCAACTAGCATTAATGTTGACTTTTTAAAAGAAATACACTACTATCACTCCATCATAGTATCATCCTATCATAGTGTTATTCCATCGTAGGTTTTGTTCAACATAACCTATTAGGAGTGCATAGTTGGGAGTGCATAGTTAGGAGTGTTAGCCATGACAGATTTTATTAAAAAACTTTGGATTGGGATAGCAACAGTCCTCGCGGTTATCGTAGTCCTCGTACTCATCGCCAGATTCGCAATGCCCGCGGGAATGATGCACGGAATGATGTGCGGAGAAGAAACGCACGGATCAATGTACGAAATGATGTGCGGAGTGATGAGTGGAATGATGGGTGAGGGGATGATGGGTCATTAGTAGGAAAAATTGGCAGAGAGAATAAAGGTGGGGGGAAAAGGTGGGAAAAATTGCTAAAGAACCATCACTCAAAAAACAGATAGGATGCCCCTCGTTTAGCTAAAGCGCATTAGTGCTGATCAGCAGTAAGGTGTCTTTTCTAAAAAAATACCTTACTATGCCTTACTATGTTATTGCCTTGACTGTTGTTCAGTTACTGACTTTATCAAACCTAACCTTTAGGAGCGTTGGCTATAATGGATTTTATTAAAAAGCATTTTATTAAAAAACTCTGGTTTTGGCTCGTCATAATCTTGCTCGTCCTTGCTACCTACTCGATACGCTCAGGTATGGTAGGCGATATGTTGATAGAACATAATGTGGGGAGCGAGAGCAGAAAAAGCGGTGTCGGGGGATATGGGGTATACGAAGAGTGAGAAATTCTCAAAAAAACCATAAAAAAGGGAAAAAAACCTCTTTTTGAGCGAATAGACGACTAATCGCCCGTCGCAAGCAAGCAATCAATCAAGCAAGCAAGCATTGGGTGGCGATTGCTCGCTCGCCCCCTCACGAGTCCTTACGAGCGCACGCGCTCCTTCTTCGGATCGTAGAACGGGAAAGGAACAACAGTTGCCGGGATGCGTTTCTGTTGACCATCTAGCTGTCCGACCTCGACCTCCTTGCCCTCGCTGGCGTATTCTATATCTAGTTTCGCTAAAGCTATCGTCTTGCTCAAAATAGGCGAGCGCATAGCCGATGTTATCTCGCCAATTTGCGCCCGTCCCTGCCTGATGCAGTCGCCTCCTTGTGGTACCGTGTTGCTCGCAATCTCTAAACCGACAAGGCGTTGACGCGGAGAGTCCTTGCGTCTCTGCAGAGATTCGCGTCCGCAAAAATCGTCCTGCTTGCTCTTCAGCGGTACGGTGAAGCCGATGCCAGCCTCGAACGGATCCGTGCGATCGCAAAACTCGCTGCCAGCAAAGATCAAGCCCGCCTCGATGCGTAGTAAGTCTAGCGCATCGAGCCCTAGCGGTTTTAAGTCGTATTCAGCACCAGCATTCCATACGCTATCGAAGATACTCGAGGCATCGCGTGGGTGGCAGAAAATCTCATAGCCTAGCTCGCCAGTATAGCCAGTGCGCGAGATTACCACAGGCACGCCATCAAAACCGCCTAAACGCGCGATGGTAAAACGAAACCAGCCGAGCTCCTCTAGAGTCGGCTGCTGCGCCGCTGTCCAAAAAAGAGACTTCAGAAGATCGCGACTATTCGGTCCCTGCACCGCGAGGTTGTGCATCTGATCGCTCGAGTTCTTAACCCAAACGTCCAGCTTCAATTTGCTCGCCTGCTCCTTTAGCCACAAGCCAGAGTTATCGCAACCTCCAATCCAGCGGAAATTATGCTCATCCAAGCGTAATACCGTACCATCGTCGATCATACCGCCGTTCTCGTAGCACATCGCGCTATAGACTACTTGCCCTATCGCGAGTTTGCTAATATCCCTCGTCGCACACCACTGCATCAACGCAGCGGCGTCTGGTCCTAGCACCTCGTATTTGCGCAACGGCGATAGGTCGGTGATTATAACCTTCTCACGACAAGCCCAATACTCGGCTATCGCTCCTAGGTTGGTGAAGTCTTGCGCTAGCCAGTAGCCGTTATACTCGGTGAAGTTGCGAGTCTTCTTCGCAAAACTTGCGTGGAACGCCGTTTGCTTCGTCAAACTCGCATCGCTTTGGGTGGTCATGCGTACTCCTAGTCCTTGGGGAAAAAAACAATCTTTACGATATACGCGAACTTGAACCTCCGTCGGATTCCAGCCGTTCGCAGAGTCTATATCGCAAGGGCAGGCGGTCGAAAAACAGACAACATCCTCAAGCGCTCGCAGCAAAACATAGTCGCCAGGGCGCGTCCAAGGCTCATCGGAGATAAGGCAGTAGTCGCTCTCTAGCATAGTGTTGAAAAAAAAGTTGATCGCAGGCCAGCCAGCTCGGCTCGCTATATCGTAGGCAGAGCCTTGCGAGTTCAAGTTGTCCGAACAATTAACATGTCCAGGATAACCCGCGTCCTCGTAGTACCTCGCCGTGCAAGCCAAGTTGAAACTATCGTGCCTGCCAACCGTATCCTGAACTATCTCTATCAGAGGTTTCTGATCAAGCGTGAAATACTTCGCAAAAAGTCCAGGATTCGGGTAGAGGTTAGACATCAGCGAGCGAGTCGTCGTCGGGTCTATGTCTCGCATGATTTGCTTGTCTAGCGCTCGCAGGTCGTAGGCTTGAAAGTCGGAGCACTCGCGACCGCGAACATCTTGGATTTGCACAAACTCTCCTTTCTTGACTATGTAGGCTTTAGCCTCGCCAGGCTGTAGCACGAAGTCTTGTAATGGCTCTGCCAAAGGGGGATGCAAAAAGGGCGGGCGTAAAGTTATGTCTTGCTCGAGCTCTTGTTCGGCTAAGCCATTACCAGCACTAATACTGCCTTTGGGCGCACGCTTGACATAGAGCATGATTTTCGAGGGCGGGGTTGCTAGTACCTCGTCCGCCCAATTAATGTTCTTGGTTATGCTCTTGGTCATGCTCTTGGTCATGCTCTCGAACATATTATTTTGTCGCTCGGCGCAGACGATTAATAGCGAGGGCTCCTGCACAGAAAAACGATGCTGCGCGCCAGGGCGTCCGTGCTCATCAAAAACTCGTTTGGTTTTCTGTTGTAGGTCGCAACCGCGCGCTCGTAGCTTCGCTCGCAAAGCCGCAGCGTCATCATCTTCGAGCAGAGAGCCTAGTGTTTTCTCGGAGTCTTTGTTTTTGCCTTTGCTTTGGGCTAAGCTCGAAGCTCCTATCTTTGCTCCAAGCAGTCCTAGATCGCTAGGCGAGCCAGGTCTCTGCAAAGAAAAGGCCGCTATCGAGCAAGGCTGCATACCCTCCTCGTCTAATAATGTAACCTCATCATCGGGAAAAACCTCTAGCGCAAAGGCGCAACCGCCCTTTATGGCATAACGCTCGACGCCTAAAGGAAATAACGGAAGACCAGGAAAACGCACGCCTCCGCGCACACTCGGAGTCACAGATCTCTGTGTAATCTCGCTCGATGGCATAACAATGCCTTGATTCGTTAGGGAGGCTAATAAGGCTCGCTCGCCCTCGCCAACGCCCACTCTCTTGTCGACTCTACGCTGCTCTTCGGGTTTTTCGCGGGTTATAGTCGTAGCTATAAGACACCTCCTAACTTCAGACTAGAGCTAGCATAGCAAAGAATCCTCCCGTTTGCAAAATTTCTCGCAATACATTCCCTAAAACACTACAGCTTTTTTAAAATTTTCAGGCTTTAGATTTTTTTGTAGATTTTTTGCAGATTTTTTGCAGATTTTTTGCAGATTTTTTGTTTGCATTGCCAACGCGATTCGCTATTGTAAAGAGCCTTCGTTCAAATACGGACGATGCGTGAATGGCAAGTCTCCCTCAAGTCTACTCTCATGGGAGACTTGAGGGAGGCTTGCCCCAATAGCTTTGAGAGGTAGTCGTAATAATGATAGATTTTATTAAAAAACCTATGGTGCTAGCCGCCATAGCAGTGCTCGTCGTCGTTGTCGTCTTTGTAGGAATGCGTTCCGGGATGATGGGCGATAAAATGGATGGCGATATGATGATGAAAGATCGAGCAGATGCTGATCCGATTCGTGTACCGATACATAATTGGTCTAGCCAAATCGTCGGTGCTCATATCGTTGGTAAAATCTTGGAAAAACAAGGTTTTACTGTCGAATATGTGCCTGCCGATAGTCAGGTCGTCTATACTTCTA
>JABAAS010000077.1:5143-5501 GCA_014238625.1 Alphaproteobacteria bacterium
GAAGTATGGCAAGGCGCTTTTGGCGTGGCATTCGAGAAAGTCGTCGATCAAGGTTGTGTCATCGACCTAGCAACGCACGAGGCAAAAACTCGTGAAGAGTGGTGGTACCCTGCTCATGTCGAAGAGCATTGTCCAGGTTTGCCAGATTGGGAAGCACTCAACGCTTGCGCAGAAAAGTTCGCTACAGCTGAAACAAAACCTAAAGGGAGATTCCTCGCAGGACCCGTAGACTGGCTCAAGCACGATAACGAGCGTGTCGAAGGCTTGGGAGTCAACTTCGAGGTCGTCAACGCAGGTTCCGCAGCTGCTTTGTGGGCAGAGCTCGAATCCGCTATGGAGCGTAAAGCTCCTATCGTCC
>JABAAS010000078.1 GCA_014238625.1 Alphaproteobacteria bacterium
TGTTCATCACGACGGCAAATTCTCTTAACATGCCGCAAGCATTGATCGACCGCATGGAGGTAGTGCGTCTTCCTGGCTATACGGAAGACGAAAAGATTGAGATAGCCAAGCGTCACTTGCTACCGAAGACTTTCGAGCAGTGTGGTGTTAAGGAAGGAGAGATTATCTTGCAGGATAGTGCTTTGCGCGACACTGTGCGTTACTACACGCGCGAAGCTGGCGCGCGCAATTTGGAACGCTCCATTGCACGCATCACGCGTAAATCGATTCGCAAGATAACGATGAAGGAGACTCCGCCTATCACCATCGATGCCAAGAACCTGCAAACTTTTCTTGGTGTCAGGAAGTATCGCTTCGGCGAGGCTGAGAGCAAGGACTTGACTGGTATCGCCACCGGACTAGCTTGGACTGAGGTTGGCGGAGAGCTACTTACGATCGAGGCGGTTATTGTTCCTGGCAAGGGTCGCATCCGCAAGACTGGCAAGCTAGGCGACACCATGCAGGAATCGATTCACGCTGCGGAGAACTTCATTAAGAGTCGCTCTTGGAATTTTGGTATCACGCCTGATGTTTTTGAGAATATCGATCTGCATGTGCATGTTCCTGAGGGAGCGACTCCTAAGGATGGTCCGTCTGCTGGCATTGCGATAGCTACGGCATTGGTTTCTGTTTTGACTGGCATTGCGGTTGATCGCACTGTTGCGATGACCGGCGAGATTACCTTACGGGGCAGAGTTTTGCCGATTGGTGGCTTAAAAGAAAAGATGCTTGCTGCTCTGCGAGGCAACATCAAAACTGTAATCATTCCCGCTGATAACGAAAAGGATTTGGAAGAGATACCGGACAATGTCAAGGAGGGTTTGAAGATTGTTGCTGTAGATTCGGTTGATCAAGTTTTAAAATTATCACTAAAGCACAAGCTTACTCCGTTACCACAACCCATTACATTGCTACAAACGCGAAAGAACGAGGACAAGCCGCAGGCTGTAGCGTCCGATCTACCACTTGAGGATACTCCGACGGCAAAGAAAAACCCGTTAGAAGAGCGTATTCCCCATTAATCTGCCAAAATTGCAAACCGCTTCTTGTTTATAAAGATTTTTTCGTTAAAAATTCCTTGTTTGCGTTAGAATTTTGGTAAGGTTTCGTGATAGAAGATGGGGGATTAGCGTTAGAATGACTTCTTAGGCATAGGATTTATCTGGGGGATTTATCTGGCTTTGATTTCAGCTATTGCTAAAATGCAACGAGAATTTTAACGACCATTTGCAACATAGAACAAGGATCAGAATAGTGAACAAAAGCGAACTTGTTGATGAAATTGTATCAGCAACAAATTTAAAGAAGACAGATTCGGCTGCGGCGGTGGATGCTGTTTTTGCTAGCATAACGAAAGCTTTAAAAAGCGGTAAGGAGGTAAAGGTTGCGGGCTTCGGATCTTTTTCCGTTTCACGTCGAGCTGCACGCAGCGGGCGTAACCCGCGTTCAGGCGAGACCATCCAAATAGCTGCGAGCAACCAGCCTAAATTCAAAGCTGGTAAAGCGCTAAAAGACGCGGTCAATTGATAAGCGTTTGCGCAATTATTGCGCATCCCTATTGCATATAGATAGGGGCGATTAGCTCAGTCTGGTAGAGCATCTCGTTTACACCGAGAGGGTCGGCAGTTCGAGCCTGTCATCGCCCACGCGCTACGAAGATTTTAGCGGATTTTGTTGCGCGACACATGGTATGGCGGTAGAGGTAGAGTTAAGTCGCTCGATTAGCCAGCTGCTTAATCATAGAAATCCATAGGGATCGATATCGATCTTGACGCGTACCCCGCTTCTTGACCCATCTGGCACGACGGCGGTTAGCCACTGCTTTAGGAATGGTTGCAGGCGCGCATTGCTAGTTGCGCGCACTAGGAAACGACGGCGATGACGTCTTCGTAGAGGTGAGAGTAACGGCACTGCGGGACCGAAACATTCGACACCTGGCTGCTTGGGTATTTCGTTGCGCAAACGATGAGCGAATTTAGCGAGCGCGCGTTCGTCTTGCGCGCTCAAGATTATCGCGGCGAGACGAGCAAAGGGCGGCCAAGCGTATTTGCGTCGAGATTTGTTTTCGCTATCGAAGAACCCATCGCGATCGAAGTTAGCCAATGCGCGTAGGACTGGCGATTGCGGCTCCAAGGTTTGCACGATGACCTCGCCATCGAGTGCTTCGCGCCCCGCGCGTCCTGCTACTTGGTGTAAGAGTTGATAGCATCTTTCGAAGGCACGCGGGTCGCCGCCGCTCAAGCCTAGGTCTGCATCGACGATAGCAACGAGCGTCAAATGAGGGAAATG
The DNA here is from genome assembly GCA_014238625.1 of Alphaproteobacteria bacterium. Taxonomy (GTDB): domain Bacteria; phylum Pseudomonadota; class Alphaproteobacteria; order JABAAW01; family JABAAW01; genus JABAAW01. The sequence continues at coordinate 2,329 of JABAAS010000078.1, forward strand.
GTATCCTTTTGCGAGCATTTGCGTTCCTAATAGTATATCGCAAGCCCTATTTTCCATCGCCTGCACTACTTCGCGAGGGTTTGTTGTATCGGAGCTGAGCGTCTTCAGGATTGCGCTAGGGAAGCGAGCGCGTAGTGCTTCGGCGAGACGCTCTATGCCTATGCCACAAGACTTCCAAGCCCCCTCTGCCTTACAAGAAGGACATTGGCGTGGTATTGGCACGGAGAAGTCGCAGTGGTGGCAAATGACTCGATTGCGTGCACGATGCTCGACCAAGAAAGCACGGCAGTGCCGACAAGCCAAGCGCTCGCCGCACTTTCCGCATAACAGCAGAGGCGCGTAACCGCGTCGATTTAGGAAAATCAAGGCTTGCTCACCGCGCGAGAGCACCTGCTCGATTCGGGTACATAGAATTGGCGTTAGGAAACGCTCGCTACCCAAGCCCCCAATTGTCGAGCATTCTTGCAACATATCGACGATTTTCACGGCTGGCAACGAGGCGGAGCCGAAGCGTGAGGGCAAAACGATATGCCTATATTTTCCGTTATGCGCATTATTCCAGCTTTCCAACGATGGAGTTGCGCTAGCGAGGAGTGCTAAGCACTCTGCTTTCTGCGCGCGTAGCACTGCCATATCGCGCGCGTGGTAGACTATTCCCTCTTCTTGTTTGTAAGCACTATCGTGTTCTTCGTCGACGACGATCACCCCCAAGTTTTGAAATGGCAAGAAGAGCGCGCTACGAGCGCCCAAAACTGCGCGCCCCTGCCCTGATGCCAACTGACGCCAAACCTCACGACGTTCGGCAGCGCTAATTGCAGAGTGGTATAGAAGGGGAGTAAAACCAAAGCGTTCACGAAAACGTTCTGTAAAACGCAGAGACAATGCTATTTCTGGCAATAGCAATAAGGCTTGCTTGCCCTCTAGCAAGCAATTTGCGATAGCCTCGAAATAGACTTCGGTTTTCCCAGAGCCTGTTTGCCCGTCTAGCAACACTGCCACAAATTTTTTATCACGCGCGAGTTCTATTAATCCTTGCGCTGCTTTTTGTTGATCTTCGTTTAGAGTTTTTGCACGAGGTAAAATGGCAATAGGTTTAACTTTTTGTTGCGCGTGACTTTTTTGCACAATACTTACCGCGCACTGCTCGATCAGCGCGAGCTTTAGCGCGGCGCGCAAAACAGCGGGAGTTATCCCTTGCTGCAATAAATACTCGCGCGAGCAGATTTTTTTTTCTGCCAATAGCGCGAGCAATTGCGCCCGTTTTGCGGATTTTTTTGCCTCTTTCTGCTTTTCTTCTTGCGATGTGCCTTTTTCACTCAAGCGGTATGCTTGAGCTGGCTTTGCTACGGGCAACTTACCTGCGCGTAGTAGCGGAGCAAAAACGCTTTGTAGTAGCAACCCGCGCCGCGTCATAGTGTATTCTGCGAGAGCCTGCAAGAAGTCACGAAAGCCAGCCTCCAAGGCGAGCACATCTTGTCGCATCGAGGCTGTGAGCGTCTTGAGTTTAATCTCTCGTGGCACACTAGAGAGCTGTCTCCAGCCCCATAAAACGCCCAACTTTTTTTTCTCTGCTTTGTTTTTGCCAAACGGTACGAGCAACAAGTCTCCTTCTTTTAGCTCTGCTGCGTCGTAGAGTTTTTTCGGACAAGCATAGTCGAAGTAGCGGTCGAACGGAGCGCCCAGCAGTAAGACTCGTGCAACGAGGATATCTTGTTGACTCGCGCTCCGATTACCAATTTTATTTTTATCAGAGACGCGCTCACGGCTTACGCCCATATCATCATTAGAGGCATTATCGTGCATATGAGGACTATAGCCTCTTCTTGACATTAGTTCTTTGCTATTGCACAACACGAATTGTGAGATTTTTTATCGACTCTGCCGATGTCAATGAAGTTCGCGAGCTAGCGAAGAGCGGGCTTGTGGATGGAGTAACGACGAATCCGTCTTTGATTGCCAAAGAAATAGCGAGGGCTTCTGGCGAGGATTCCGTCGAGGATTCTGGCGGTGGTATCCATAGGAGGATTGGCGAGCTGTGCGCCTTGCTAGATGGACCTGTTAGTGCTGAGGTTGTGGCGACCGATTTTTCGGAGATGTATAAAGAAGGCAAGAGTTTGTCAAAGATTGCGAAGAATGTAGCGGTAAAAGTTCCCCTTACAGAGTCTGGTTTGCGTTGTTGCCATGCGCTTAGCCTTGAGGGTATCGATGTTAATGTCACCTTATGTTTTTCTAGTGCCCAAGCGTTGCTAGCTGCGAAGTCTGGCGCGCGTTTTGTCTCGCCTTTCATCGGCAGACTAGACGACATTGGTCACGATGGTTTGCAGTTAATCGAGGAGATTCTTGAGCTTTACAGCCACTACACATTTCGCACGGAGGTTTTGGTAGCCTCTGTGCGTAGCATCGGCCATGTAGTTGCGAGTGCGCGAATGGGTGCGCCGATAGCGACCTTACCGCCGAAGATTTTCCGCGCACTCTACAAGCACCCTCTAACTGATTCGGGGCTAGAGGCATTTTTGAGTGACTGGCGAGAGAGCAAGCAATCGATTCTCTAGCGACTGACGGCAACATTTATGGCTAGCAAACAACATGGTGATGGATTGTCTAGCGAGGTGCCTAGTTTTGAACGAGTTCTTGCGGACTATTGTCGTCACCTTACGGTTGAAAGACGCTTTAGCGAGCATAGCGTTTGCGCCTATCGTCGCGACCTGAACTCCTTCCAAAACTTTCTGCAAGAGCATCACGGCGGCAGAATGCCACTAGAGTCTTGGGGAGATCTGAGCGAGCAAGATTTACGCGGTTGGATGTCATATTTGCGTAGAGGAGGTCAGCAAGCGCAATCGGTTGCGCGAGCGCTCTCGGCGTTGCGAGGTTTTTTGCGACGCATAGAATCACTCTACAACATCGCCAGCCCTGCAGCTTTTCGAGTTCGGCGTCCGCCGCACCCTATTCCACCTCCGCACCCACTTTCGCAAACAGCTGCGCGCGAGTTAATCTCTGCTGCTGGCAAGACGCAAGAACAACCGCTATGGATAAAAGCTCGCGATGTTGCG
>JABAAS010000079.1:0-234 GCA_014238625.1 Alphaproteobacteria bacterium
ACCAAGAAGGAGATAAAATACTCGAAATCGGTTGTGTCGAGTTAAAAAATAGGTTGCCAACAGGCAGAGAATTCCATTGCTACCTAGACCCAGAGAGAGATATTCCAGAAGCCTCGCGTGAAATACACGGTATCGACGAGGCCTTCGTTAAAGGAAAACCTATCTTCAGCTACATCGCTGATGACTTTCTAAACTTCTTGGGCGATGCGGTTCTCGTCATTCACAATGCACCTT
>JABAAS010000079.1:244-5259 GCA_014238625.1 Alphaproteobacteria bacterium
CGTATGCGATAGTCTCGTTTTGGCGCAAGAAAAATATCGCGCCGAGCGCGTAAGTCTCGACGCACTATGCAGACGCTATGGAATAGACTTGTCTCAACGAAAGCAACATGGGGCGTTGCTGGATGCTCGATTGCTCGCAAAAGTTTATTTAGAGCTAATCGGTGGAAGGCAAAAAAATATAAGCCTCTCTAGTGAAAATCCGCAAGCATATACGCAGCAACATGTCCTTGCGCCGCGAAAACCCGCCGCCGCTCGCGCGCCATTGCAGGTCATAACGCCTAGCTCTCACGAGAACGCAGCGCATGTAGCCTTGCTAAATAAAATCAACAAAAATAAAAAAAATAACTAGAAACGATAACTAGCTATAACTTCATAGCCAAGAGGGTTCTACTGAGGGCTTAAATGGCGGCTTTAATGAGATTTTGACTCTCGTGCTCTTAGGTTACCGCTTGGGTTGTCGTTTGGGTTGTATCGATGCTTTCTCTAACACTCGTGCCGACGGTTGCACTATACCGAATGAAAAAACCATCTTAACCGCGTCCTCGACCTTCATATCGAGATCGATAGTCTCATCTTTCGGAAAAAATAGGATAAAGCCAGAGGTGGGATTAGGGGTTGTCGGGACAAAAATAACTCGCATTTGCGAGTTATTTGTTTTCTGCGATACCTCCGCGATATTATCGGCTGTCAAAAAGCCGATAGTCCAACAACCCTTGCGCGGATACTGCACTAACACAGCTTTGCGGAACGCAATCTTTTTGTCCGGATCAGGTTGGAATAGCGTTGCAAAAATTTGTTTCGTCGTAGAATAAATCTTTGGCAGTAGAGGCATACGATGCAGGATGCGCTCGATGCGTCCTAAAATCCACGCGCCTATGAGACCGCGCGCAAAAATCCCGAGAATCATCGTCGCTACGAAAAAAATTATAATGCTGACACCAGGAATCTCGCGTACAGGGTCGATGCCGATATGATCTAGTGCAAATTGTGAAACTTGGTTAGGAACTAGCGGCACTACTCGGGTGTCGATAAAAAGAACAAACCAGCGGACTATCAGAAAAGTAAACAAGAAAGGCATCATTACTATGAGACCAGCAAAAAAATTGCGCCTCATATACAAGCCAAGGCGCATAGAAGGCTTCGTTGCAACATTAGGTTTCTCTTCGTTCATTTTTACACTCATTTTTTTATCAAACTCAAAAATATAGACTAATGGGCTTTCTTTTGGGTGATTTGCAAAAAAACTTCCTCAAGAGATGGCTCCTTAGTCGTCAAGTCTGCGATGGTGATATGGTTCTCCTCCATAATCGCAAGAAGTTGACCGATAGGAACTTTTTGCGGATTGTAGCAAATTTCTAGCTCTCGCTCTGTACTCGATACTAGACGAGCGTGTTTCGGTAGGCGCAAATTGTCTATGAAGCCATTAGGAAACTTGCCTTGAGGTTGGATGATTAAAGATTTCGTAGCCAAACCCTTTACTAGAGTCGAGGTCTTATCGTAAGCAACAATTTTGCCATGGTCGATGATCGCTATCTTGTCGCACAAAGACTCCGCTTCCTCTAAATAGTGCGTCGTAAGTAAGATAGTCGTTCCACTCGCATGCATCTCTTGGACGAATGACCATAGATGCTTGCGTAAAATTAAATCTACCCCCGCAGTAGGCTCATCAAGAACAAGCACCGGCGGACGGTGAACCAATGCCTTGGCTACCATAAGACGCCGTTTCATGCCGCCAGAAAGCGTGCGCGCGTAAACATGCTTCTTGTCGCCTAACCCTAGCTGCTCCAAAAGGCTGTCGTTCCAGCGCTCAGACTTCTTCAAGCCATACAATCCCGCTGTAAGCTCTAGCATGGCGTGTGGCGTAAAGTAATTATCCATGTAAATCTCTTGCGGGACGATCCCGATTGCAGCACTGGCGTTGCGTGGCTCGGTGTCTATGTCGCGATCCCATATCGAAACTCGACCGCTATTCTTCAAAACAAGACCGCCTAAAATGTTGATTAAAGTCGATTTGCCAGCTCCGTTCGGACCAAGTAAACCAATAAAAGAGCCTTGCGGAACTCGTAAAGATACATCGTCTAACGCTAGTAGGTTGTCGCCAGACTTACTCTCGTAGCGTTTGCTCGTATGTTCGATCGAAATCGCTGACTTGACCTTGCGCATATAGTGAAACCTATTAGGTGAATAATTACTCAAGTGCAATGCTTTGCGCACTTGCGCTTATTATCCCTAATAGTGCACATTACAAGGGTACTTACGCAATAATTTACGAAAATATTTACAAAAATATCTACGCAAAAAATCTACGCAAAGAGTCTACGCAGGGATAAAGCATAGTAGATAAATAGAGGATAGAGCAAAATCAATAACGACACGAGCAGAACAAGTGACAAAAGAAACAAAAGACGACCAAGTAGAAAAAACACGAGAAAAGCTCGTACGTTGCAACGGCGGAGCAAAAGGTAGCGGGCACCCAGCCGTATATCTCTCCATCAACGAAAAAGGTTTCGTCGTATGTCCCTATTGCTCGCAGCTTTTCAAGCTAGATGCTAAAGACTAATCGCAAAATTAATGGGCGCAAAATAAATGAGTGCAAAAAATGGCGGAAGCAAGGCACTCGCGCAACGCTCAATTTGACGCCTGACCGCGTCTAAATAGAAAAAGAAAAATGCAGAAAACAACAAGATCGTTCGCAAGCCTAAATGCTATATGCTGCAAGCCTTCCTCTGTAATAGTAGGTAGCTCGAAAGACTCTGAGCAAAAGACTGAAATAAGCGAAGTACCAAGCGAAGTGCCAAGTGAAGTATTAGTCCTCTTTCATGGCTACGGGGCAAGTCCGCAAGACTTACTACCCCTCGCACAACCGCTCGCTCAATTTTTACCAACCGCCAGCCAAGTCTTCCTCGAGGCTCCAGAGCCATATCCAGATGCCTCCATTCTCGGCGCTCGTGCCTGGTTCCCCCTGCAAGAGCTCTCCATACTGGAAATAACAAAAGGCTTGCAAGCAATCGAAAAAAACATAACAGAAGCTATAAAAGCCATCAGCAACGCATACCAAATGCCATTCTCACGAATCGCATTGCTCGGCTTTAGCCAAGGAGGTATGGTCGCACTGCAGGCGACTCTCTCTGCAAGCTACAATAAAGTTCTGCCTAGTTTCTTGGCAAGCGTAGGAATCGCTACTCGAGCAGTCGAAACAAAGCTCGAAGAAGAAACAAATACTATAGATGATACAAAAACGCCGATTTTGATGATACACGGAGACGCGGACGAAGTGGTTCCTCTACAGCAAGGGTGGAACACAGCAAAAATGCTGCGCGCGCAAGGATATCCTCTCAAATGGCACGAGCGCAAAGGGATGGGACACGAAATCGACCAAGAAACTCTACAGATAGCCGGTGAGTTTCTCGCACAACATGCAAAAATAAAAAAATAATGCAAAAAGAAAGCGCAAGGAGCTCAACTTCGAGTACAACGGCTAGAGAGGCAGGCGATACGAGGGTGCTATCCTTTACTCCCGATGTAGCTCTGCATGCAGAAGGCTCTTGCCTAGCCTGCTTTGGGCGAACTCGAGTCTTATGCAGTGCTAGCGTCGAGGACGGAACGCCAGCCTTCCTGCGAGAGCTCGACGAAGGATGGATCACAGCAGAATACGCTATGCTACCGCGTGCAACAAGCGCACGCAGTAATCGCGCACGGATGCTCGCCTCGGGACGAACGCTCGAAATACAACGCTTGATCGGACGTTCGCTACGGGCGGTCGTCGATCGTAGCCTCTTCGCCAAACAGCAAATTAAAATAGATTGCGATGTCCTAGACGCAGATGGCGGAACGCGAACAGCAGCACTCAGCGGCGCCTGTGTCGCCTTGGCTATAACATTTCGACGATTGCTAAAGGCGGGAGTTATCGACAGAGACCCTCTGCTGAAAATAGTCGCCGGCGTATCATGCGTTATGCGCAACGGTAAAATGCAGATAGATCCAACATACCGACAAGACTCGCAAGCAGACACAGATGCAAACTTCGCAATTACCGAAGAAGGAGAGCTGGTCGAAGTGCAACTAACCGCAGAGCGTAAGCCGATTACTGAAAAAAATTTACAAGATATGCTCGCCCTCGCAAAAGCCGCAAGTGTGAGAATAACTCACCTGCAACGCGAGGCGGTCGAGCGTGCGCAAGAATAAAGTAAAAATAAAGTAAGAATAAAGTAAAATAAAAATGTCTATGAAAGGGTGGTTTTTTGCAACAGGTGGAGAATCGCGCATCGTGCTGGCAACGACAAACAAAGGTAAGCTAAAAGAAATAGCCCTCTTGCTGCGCGAACATATATCAGACTTGCGACCATTGAGCGAGTTCAGTAACGCGGAAATAGACGAGGTGGGCGCAAGCTATCGTGAAAACGCCCTAATTAAAGCGCGCGCCGCATTCAAGTTGAGCGGTTGGGCAAGTCTCGCAGATGACTCGGGATTCGAGGTAGCAGCACTCGGCGGTCAGCCAGGGTTGAACTCTGCTCGATGGGCTGAAAAAGAAGATGGAAAAAGAGATTTCTCCTACGCTATTGCGCGCATAGAAAAAAAACTTGAGGAAAAAGCGGTGAGCGAATCGGAGGCAAAGTTCGTATGCGCGCTCGCTCTAGTGCGATGCGATGGCGAAGAATGTGTCGTGCAAGCAGAGGTGGCAGGGAGTGTCGTATTTCCTCCGCGCGGTGATAACGGATTCGGCTATGATCCAATTTTCGTAGCTAGCTCCGAAAAAATTACCTTTGCCGAAATGCCCGCAAGAGCAAAAGAGCTAATCAGCCATCGTGCTAAAGCCTTTAAAATGCTATGTAGCAAATGCTTCACACCGCAAGCATAAAAAACTCCTCTGAAAAAGCAGTCTATAAAAGAAAGAAAAACAGATTAGCAAAAAGGCAGGCAATGCTTGAGGCAATACAAGAGGGGCTATCGGAGGAGTTATGAAAAGAGTTATGGGAGGAGAAGAAGGGCTGGCTGTAGGCAGTAGCGACAAAAAA
>JABAAS010000007.1:0-10088 GCA_014238625.1 Alphaproteobacteria bacterium
TCGGTATTGGCATTGGTATTGGCATTGGCATTAGCCTTTTCTGCCACTTGTCTTAATGCCTTGCTTGCATCCTCGGAGGGTATATTTGAGCTACTAGCGACTTCCTCCCCTAGCAAACCTCCAATTTTGGTGGTGGTTTGCAATTCCTCATTAATCGAGTCAGCTTGTCCATCTGCCTCACCTGCGACTTGAGCGATATGCTTAGAGTATCCTTTAGAGTAATCTGGCGATAAGTTTTTGCTAGCCTCCTGTAGATCGAATACATCGATCGAAGCCTCTTGTATCAAGGTAGCGAGTTTTTTTCCGTCGTCGTTGCGATTGCTACTATCATTTGTTGCTAAAGTAGTTGCTAGGGTATTTTTTAGAGAGCTTGCTTGTTGAGCATTTTTGCCTGCGTTATTGTCCTCTAGCGCTTTGCCATTATTTTCGTTGACCTCGCCTTCTATTTCGGAGCTTTTTTCAGCTTGATTTGCGTCTGCGGCTTGTCTCAAGGCACTCTCATGGTTACCACTTAGGTTTCCATTGGCTTTACTTTCTTGTCCGTCTTCTTGCGAGTAATGCTGTACGCGTTGATAGACTTTATCTATTTCTCGGCTCTGCTCAGACTCTCTGCCTTGTTCGCGTGCGTTGCTCTGTTGGTGAGTGCTGCTCTGTTCTCTTGCCTGTTCTCTTGCCTGTTCTCTTGCCTGTTCTCTTGCCTGTTCTCTTGCGCTACTCTGTTCGTGCGCGTTGCTCTGTTCGTGCGCGTTGCTCTGTTCGCGTGCGCTACTGTGGCTACCCGCGCTGCTGTGGCTACCCGCCCTACTATTATAGACATCTTCGCTAGCATTCTGGCTTGCCTGTTGTAACTTTGCCTGTTGCAACTTTGCGTCTTGCAATCTTGCCTCTTGTAGCTTTGCCTCTTGTAGCTTTGCGTCTTGTAATTTTGCATCTTGCAATTTCGCGTCTTGTAGCGAGTGTCTTTCGCCCGCTTTGCCTTGAGCGATCTGGTCATATTTATGCTTCTCTTGAGCATTTTTTTCTAACGAGTTTTCACTTTGCTCTTTATTTCTCCGATGAGCTTCTTCCAATCGTTCTTGTGTTATTTGTTGCTCTCGAGCTTGTTGATTGATTCTATCGAGTGCTTGCTCGGCTTTTGCGTATGCATTTTCGGCTTTATCTTTGGAGATTTGATTTTGTTGAATTTTCTGCCTTAATGCTTGTGCTTCATTTTGCGCTTCATTTTGAGCTTTTGCTATTGCGTGATTCTGCGCTGCATCATTTGCATTATTTTTTTGATAATATGATATTTGTCGCGCTGCTTGCGAGTTCGGAGCATCACCATTGAGTTTAGGATATGGCGGCAACAGACTTTCTGTGCGTCCGCTTATTTTAGTAATAAATCTCTCGGGTCCTTTTGTTCCATCCCCGAGCACATCGGAGAACAGGCTAGCGCCTTTCTGCAATATTTTTTGTGCGGTTTGCCTTTCAGCTTTTTGCACGGTTTGCCTTTCAGCCTTCTGCTCGGAGTTCGCGATTACATTTAGCGAATATGTTGGAAGTGTTCTATCCATTTTATTTTAGTTTCTCCTAGTTTAGAACTTCGACTTTTCCGTATTTTTATTACCTAATCGATTGACCGCAAGGGCTTGCATTTGAGTTTCTATCAGCGTTGTTATTGCGTTGTTGTTGAGTTTCTATCAGCGTTGTTGTTGAGCTGTTGTTGCGTTGTTGTTTAGTTTCTATCAGCGTAGTTATTTCTTCTGTATTTCTGTGCCATTGCACTACCTTTGTATGCAAGCAAGTATTGTGCCAACCCTAATAATTTTTGTTTTACTCTCGCCAATCCATCTACTGAGAGTTTAGCGAGGCTCGATGTATTCAACGACTACGGAGCAAAATCTATGCCACAGCCGAGCTTATTTTTTATATTTATCTTTTGCTTTATTAATTTTTATTTGAGTCGCACCGCACGATACAGTTTCCTGGTGCTCTTACGACTCTGCCTGCGAGTTCCATTTCGAGCAAAGCCGATTGCACTTTCGGAGCGTTAGACTTTAGCAATCGTATAATATCGTCGATAGGAGTAGGCTCGTAGCTTGTGAGGTCGAAGATTTGCTCTCTAATTTTATCTTCTTCTTTTCGTTTTATTTCGTTAGTTGTGTATTTATTTTCATTTTCGGAGATAACATCGTCGATCTTGCTATATATTTCTGCCTGCGAGATGTGTCTGCTTTTGAGTCTTTCGCTGACATTTTTTTTCCGATTGAGCACATTTATTATATCGTCTGCTTCTGCTACGAGGTATGCGCCATCTCTGATGAGTTCGTTTGGTCCTCTTGACCTTTCGTCGTTGGGAGATCCTGGCACTGCGAAGACTTCTCTTCCTTGCTCGAGAGCGTATCTTGCGGTGATCATTGCGCCGGACTTTTGCGCTGCTTCGATAATGACGGTGCCTAGCGCGAGCCCTGCTATGATTCGGTTTCGCCTTGGGAAGTGTCGAGCTGTTGGAGCGAGCCCGACGGGCATTTCTGATACGATTGCGCCTCTATCTACGAGGCTATAGTATAATTTCCGATTATCGTATGGATATATGTTATCGGCACCCCCTGCGAGGACTGCGACGGAGCCATTTTCTATTGCTGCGGAGTTAGCGGCGGTATCGACTCCTCTTGCCATACCGGAGACGACTACGTAACCTGCTTCACCGCATTCTTTTGCGATTTTAGCTGCGAATCGCAATCCATTAGCGGAGGCGTTTCTGGTACCGACGATGGAGATGCTTGTCTTTAGAATTAGTTGCGCCTGTCCGAAGACTGTAATCACTGGCGGAGCGTCGTTTAGCACGAAGAGGTTTTGAGGATAGTTTTCCTCGCCCCAGAAGATCATTTTTCCGCCGAGCTTATCTACGCGCGCCATTTCTTCGCTTGCTTGAGCTTTAGATTTGGGCTTAATTTTATTTTTTGCGCCGCCTCTTGCTGCGAGCTCTGGGAGTGCGAGCAAGGCTTTTCGTGCGCTTCCGAATTTTTTGAGGAGTTGCCTGAATGTTATAGGACCCACTCTCGGACTACGCAAGAGTTGCAGCCTTTCTAATCGCTCTTGTTCGGAGAAAACCATTACCGCCCGATAAATTTTTATTATTATTATTTAGTTTAATTAAGGAAATGTTTTACATCACCGAGCAGCCTAGGCCCTACTTGCTCGACGATTGCGCCGCCGAGCTTATTGGCTAGGTATCCAGCTTTTACGAATCCCCAACCCTTTGCCAAGCCGAAGAGTATTCCGGCGGCGAATGCGTCTCCTGCGCCGGATGTATCGATGCAATTTTGAGTTTTTTGAGGAGGCACGAAGGCTGTTTTTGCGTTTTTCTCGAGCAACAAGGCTCCGTCTGCGCCTAATGTGATGCAGGTTTGACAACCCAGCTGAGCGAATTTGAACTCTAGGTTTGCGCGCAATTTATCGCTTAGCAACTCTCCTTCGAGCTGAAATAGAGCCTTTCCTTCTGCCTCGTTTGCGAATAGTAAGTCGACATGCTGTTCGATGAATTTACGAAAGTTTTTATGATTTTGCTGTACGCAGAACGGGTCGGACAGAGATAGAGCGATTTTTCCTTTTGAGTTTATTTTTTCCTGTTGATTTTTTTTATAAGCTTGAGCAGCAGCCTCGAACAATAATCCGCCATGCTCGCCGCCAAAAAGGTATCCCTCTAGGTATAGGTATTTTGCCTGAGCGGACATAGATTGTTCGACTTCTTGAGGTTGCAAACTAGCGGCGATTCCTAGATGAGTTGCGAAACTTCTTTGCGCATCTTGAGTTATCAAGACGAGACATTGTCCGGTAGCATTTTCGGATGATTTACTTTGCGTTTTTTTTTGCATTTCGAGCCTACACTCGACTTTGCATTTGAGCATCGATTCGACGAATTTTCGCCCCTGCATATCGTCTGCGACTTTTCCTAAGAAAGCGCACTTTGCGCCCAACCTTCCGAGCAGAGCTATGGTATTAGAACATGATCCGCCAGCGATGATTGCTTGCGGGGGACTTGTCAAGTTTTCCCGCAACCCCTGCATGCGCATTCCATCGCACAAGACCATCTGCCCTTTGACCAGATTTTGCGCGCTTATGAATTGATCTGTTGTGGAATATATTGCATCGACTAAAGCATGCCCAATGCCCAAAACGTCGTATTTTTGACCATCGTATTTTTCCGTCACCGCTCTGCTCCAGTTTTTTTATTTTTTAGTTTTTTTGCGACTTTCTATGAGAAGGAGAAGAATCGCAATGACGATTCTTTGTAGTTATGTTTATTTTAGTTGATTGCTTGAGGCTATTAAATAATTGCTTCTTGTTTATGAGAACTATAGCAAGTAGCGGTATAATATGGCTATATGTAGGAAGGGTTATCGATAGAGAGCCTTATTTTATGAATTATTTAACGGCGAGCTTATAATTATGACAGAGATTTTCCGCGAGATTGACGAGGCTCTTACCTACGATCGTCTCATGGCTTGGTGGCGACGCTATCGTATTTTAGCGATAGCCTTGCTTGTTGTGTTGATGAGCATTGTTTTGGGCTGGCATTTTTGGCAACAAGCGCGAGCGAAACGCTTACTGCAATCTGGCGAGATATTTTTCGAGCTATTAGCAAAAGCGCAACCGAGCATCTCTGGCGATGAAAGATTGCTTGGCGGTTATGAGATTCTCTGGGCTTTCAAACGCGCGCAAATTTTAGGGGGGCAAGAGAAATGGGATTCGGCGCACGAGGCTTTAGAGCAAATCGCTGTTGATAAATCGCTAGACTCTCTCTATCGCGACTACGCTCGTCTGTGGCAGGCGTCCAATAGCATCAAACGAGATAAGCTAGAGGAGGCACAGCGTTTGCTCTCTCCTATTGCGCTTAGAGATGGCGGCGGGGGAGATGATAAGTCTCTGCAAGCCTTTGCGCTATACCTTAGTGCAAGCATAACGCTTGCGACTGGTGGTAAGGTTGAAGCTGCCCGAGAGGAGTTAGAGAAGGCTTTGTCGCTAGGTAAGATTGCGCCTGAGCTTCGGGCTAGAATAGAACAAGCGCGCAGGGCTCTTAGCAGTGGTTTAGAGAATCAACAGCAAAAGTAAAAACTAGCAACGAAGCACGCGCCAATGACGCGAGCGCGCCAAGTGCTAATGAATAGTCTGCTGAATATATTTAGGGAGTAATCTAATGTTTAAAACTAGAGATAATACTATTGTAGCGAGACCATCGCTTGCCTTTATTCTTGGGTTTGTTTTTGCTTTTATTTTTGCGCTTATTTTTATCAGTGGTTGCGCGGAACGGAAGCTAACTGGCAAACGAGCTGAGTTACCCGGTTTTGAAAGCGCTGTACGAGCTAAGTCCGCCTCGGCTTCTGGAAAAACTATCAAGCTATCGAGCCCGCGCGCCACTTCGAGCTGGCAACAAGAGCTTTTTTCATCGCTGCATAACCCGCCCCATTTAAATATTACGCCAGAATGGAAACGCCGCTTTACGCTAAATACTGGCGCCAGTCGAACGATAAAACAACCACTGCAGGCAAGCCCTGTAGTAGGCGGAGGTTACTTATTTTCTCTGAGCGGTAAAGGAGTTGTTTCAGCCTTCGATGTAGAAACTGGCAAGCGTGAATGGCAACGCAATTTACAGATTAAAAAAGAGAAAGGCTTCGGAGGAGGGTTAGCCTTATCTGGACAAAAACTGATAGTTACGACTGGCTCTGGTAATATCTTTGCGCTTTCTTCCGACGATGGAGAGATACTCTGGAATCATAACTTTCCTTTTCCGTTGCGTAGCGCGCCTACGGTAAGCGAGAAACATATTCTAGCGATAACACCGAATCACCGCGTTTTAGCACTTTCGCTGGATGGAGAAGCCCTATGGCAACACCAATCTCCGAACCAAACAGCGACTCAACTTACGCTAGCGCCATCGGCAGCGATTGTTGGTCGCTACGCGATAGTAGGTTACGGAGATGGCTCTCTTTTTGCGCTAGATTTAGCGAACGGACAGGCTTTGTGGAAGGTTAATATCACGACGCGCCGTAACGATTCGCTCTCCGACCTGCTAGATATTTCAGCGCCGCCAGTTGTTTCTGGTGGGGTTGTCTATGCTAGTAGCTACTCTGGCAAGACGGCAGCGCTAGACCTAGCTTCTGGCTCAATCCTCTGGCGCATTTCATTAGCTACGACAAGCTGGCTCACGCTCTCGGATAACTACCTTTTTGTTGTCGATAACAATAGCATCGTATCTGCATTAGACATCAGGGACGGCAGAGTAATATGGGAACGCCAACTAATCACCACCTCAAAAGGCAAGAAGAAGAAGGCAGTATTCTGGAATGGTCCACTGCTAACGGCTGGTAGACTAATAGTTAGTGGCTCGAACGGAGAGATTATAACGCTTAGCGCGCTGGATGGAGTAATTGTCTCGCGACAAAAATTCGGCAGTAAATTCACTGGAAGCCCGATAGCTGCGGGTAATAAACTTTTTCTCTTGGATAGTAAAGGTAGAGTCCAAATTTTTGAGTAAATTCGTTTTTAGCGCATAATTTAGCAATTGAACGAAGGTACTATGATGTGCGGAACGCTTTAGCATTAAAAGAGAGAAGCAAAATGGCTAGCCCAGCAAAAGGAGACGCTAAGAGTGGCGATGGTTTGAATCGAGCGAAGAGCAAAACTGGCAAGATTGAATCCAAGATTAAACCCAAGATTAAATCCAAGATTAAATCTAGGGGAGCTCAAGGTTTTTTTGCGAGCAGAGTTTATGATAAAGCGCGTGTTTTGATAGTCGGCAGAGCGAACACTGGCAAATCGACATTATTTAACCGAATGTTGCGAGCGCGCCGCTCTCCGACGACGGCGGCCGCTGGCATGACGCAAGACTGGCTTGAGGGCGAGCTGATTCTCTCTGGCGGTTCTCTGTGCTTGATCGACACGGCAGGCGTAGAGCTAGGAGTTAGCAACAAGGACTCTAACTCTAACTTTAACTCTAAATCTAGAGCAGAAGGAGTGCGAGACGATTCTCAAGCTTGGAATAAGACACGCGAGTTAATAGAAGAATCGTCGTTAATTTTATTTGTGCTAGATGCGCGAGCGTCAATAACTTCAGTTGAGCTTGACCTTGCGAAGGTTTTGCGTGGCAGGAGGGTAATAGTTGTAGCGAACAAGGGGGAGGGATTAGAGCATGTACCCGAGCCATGTTTGAGTCTTGGTTTTAGCGAATTATATCTAGCCTCTGCTTTGCATGGGCGTGGGATGGCAGATTTACTTTCTCGAATAGATGAATTGACCAAAGCGGAGCAAACCTCGAGCAATCCTTCTTTCTCTCCTAGCGATGAATTGACCAAAGCGGAGCAAACCCCGAGCAATCCTTCTTTTTTTCCTAGCTCGGCTTCTACTTCTAGCAAGGGCATTTCCTCGCCCACCCCCATTTTTAGCAACCGCGCTTCCTCTGCCAGCCCCACTTCTGCCAGTTGTCCTTCCTCCCCCCCCAGCCCCACTTCTGTTAGTCAAACTTCACCGCGTGGCGAATCGTGTTTTTCTCTTGCGTTATTAGGTATGACGAATAGTGGCAAGTCTACGCTTGCGAACAGACTGCTAGGCAGTGATCGAATGTTAGTATCGAGTATAGCTGGCACTACGCGCAATGCTGTAGACGGACTTTGGCGCGAGGGAGAGGAGTTTGCGACTCTAGTTGACACTGCGGGCTTGCGTCGCAAGAGCAGAGTATCTCAAAGCGGCGATGCTATAGAGCAGGCGTCCTCACGAGATTCGCTTAGATTTTTACGCATGTCTTCGGTTGTTGGATTAGTAATAGACAGCGGTAGTTTATTTTCGAGTTCTGCATTTGCGTCCTCTTCGGATTTCGTCGGCATCAAGAAACAGGAGTTACTCGTTGCGCAACGCGTACTATCCCGAGGCAAACCCCTTATATTACTTATGAACAAGTGGGATTTACTTTCGCCCCCGCAACGAAAAAAAACCCTATCCTCCATCTCCCTCCCAGACTTCCAAGGCTTGCCCATAATAACCATGTCCGCTCTATACGATAATGACTTCTCCGTTATATTTAAAACCGCAAAAAAACTACATTCACTAACCACACGAAGAGAGAAAACAGCTAAAGTAAATGCTTGGCTCGAAGAAGCTCAAAAAATACACAAGCCACCCATATACCGCAACAAACAAATAACACTGCGATACGCAAGCCAAGTAGAGGCCGCTCCTCCGCGATTCGTAATACACGCAAACACTACAGTCGCAAATGAATATATTCGATACCTAACAAACTCGCTGAGAAGATTCTTCGATTGGCCAGCAGTACCTATAGTCATAAAAATACAGAAAAGAAAAAATGATGAAAAAAATCTCAACAAAAAAACTCAACGAAAGAACTCAAGTTCAAAAAATTTTAACAAAGAAATAAAACGCCTATAACCATTCCTAACCTCTCCTACCCCCCTAGCTCGTAATAAGTTTGCCGCCAGAAGTGGCAGCTGTTTTCTTAAGGCTGGAAAAACAGATGTTGTCGTAGTCAGAAAATCTTCGCCGCATAACCCTAATCGCCGCAGGCGAATTATCCCCTAACACAAAACGCCTACCCAACTTTCTTGCTGCCTCTCCCGTAGTGCCACTGCCAGCAAAAAAATCCAAAACCCAACCATTAGGTAGCGAGTGAACTCGAACAATACGCTCAACTATGGCGAGCGGCTTTTGATTGGGATAACCCGTACGCTCTCGACCTTGCGTTGCAACTATCGTCTGCCACCATACATCGGTAAGCGTCTTGCCTCGCCTTGCCTTCTCGGCACCAACAAGATTAGGTGCCAAGTAAGGAACGCGGTCAACCTTATCGTAATTAAAGCAGTAGTTATTCGAATCCTTGCTATACCAAAGGATAGTATCGTGCTTGGCAGGCCATTTACTCTTCGAACGCGCACCAAAATCGTAAGCCCAAATTATCTCGTTTTGAAAACAAGCGCGTCCAAAAATTTCGTCCAGCATAACTTTAGCGTAGTGAGACTCGCGCCAATCTAAGTGCAAAAATAACGAACCTTGAGGGCTCAACACTCGATGGGTTTCCGACATTATTTCTTGCAACCAAGAAATATAGTCCGCTCGCTTGTCATCATAGCCAACGCGGGAAAGTTCTTCTCGCTTATAAAAGCGTTCACCAAAACCTCGATAGAAGGGCTTGACTCGACTGCCAGCCGTAGATCCAGAGCCCGCAGCTTCCGAGGCTGAAAGCTGACTACAACGCAATTGTCGCAACTCTTGCCTTTTGCCAGTATTAAAAGGCGGATCGACATAAACTAAGTCAATCTGTCCATCCGACAAAGAACGCAGTAAAGTCAGGCAATCGCAACGATACACGCTATCGGCTTGTAGGAGCAACGAGGCTACCTCTTACATTCGTCTTATATATCTTTTAAAAAGCAAGCAGAGAAGTAGCCCTAGCCGCCGCCCTAGCTCCAGCTATTCCACGCGCACTACTGCCGATAAAAAGCAGTAAAAGATGGACTCTCGCAAGCAAGGCAAGCGAACAACAAGCCCATACGACTACAAAGCTTTATTCTCAAGCTCAAACTTTACCCTTCCAAGGCACCAAAGTGCGTTCCACCCAGCGCATAATCAGGTCAAAGCAGTAAGCAATAAGCCCAATAACGATGATACCCAAAAAGACGATGTCGGTTGCAAGATAACGCGCCGCGTTCAAAACCATAACGCCCAACCCCGCTTTCGCAGCAACCATCTCGGCGGCTACTAGTGTCGTCCAGCCAAAGGCTATCGCAACTCGCATACCAGTAAGAATCTCAGGCAAGGCACCCTTCAAGACCACATGCCAAACAACTTGACGCGAGCTCGCTCCCATCGAATAGGCAGCATGAATCTGTTCGATCGATACAGAACGAACGCCAGCACGAGCATTCAACGCTAGCGGCGCAAAGCATGCCAAGAAGATCAAAATAATCTTCGAAACATCGCCAATGCCAAACCAAATAATCGTCAAAGGCAAGTACGCAAGAGGAGGAATAGGCCGATAAAACTCGATCGGAGGGTCAAAAACACCTCGCGAAACCCGACTCATCCCCATCGAAATC